>DATFXE010000173.1:0-5610 GCA_035258585.1 Roseiflexaceae bacterium
ACGGGCGGCCCTGATTTCACGATCACGGTCGCGCCGACAAGCATCACGCTTGGGTCGGGCGCCAGCGCACAGTTCGATGTCGCGATCGATCTGCCTGTGGGCGCCGCGCCAGCCGACTACGAGGGCCTGGTGGAGCTGCAAGGCCCCGGCGGCGCTGCGGGCCGGCTGCACCTGCCGCTGTGGGCGCGTGTCGTGGCGGCCGAGCGCAGCCCCAGCAAGGTGCTGCTGATCGACAACGACGGCAGCAGCAGCCTGAAGCTGCCGGACTACTCAGGCTACTATGGCAACGCGCTGGGCGAGCTAGGAGTCACCTTCACCTATTTGGATGTCGACGCCCTGGCCGGCCAGCCTCAGACGCTGCCCGATATCGGCGAATTGCAGAAGTATGAGATTGTGATCTGGTTCACCGGCGACAACTTCCTGCCGGATGGTGGGGCGGCGGTGCCGACCCCGCTGACCGAGGCCGACCAGAATCTGCTGATGGCCTACCTCCAGAATGGCGGTAACCTGATCGCAACCGGCCAGAACCTGGCTGTCGCTTCGGATATCAACCGCAACCCGCCCGACGACCCGCGCTACTTCCGATCGGATCTCTATCAGGTCTACCTGGGCGCGCGCTTTGTGCAGGACGACATCTACACGCACACCACGACGCTCGAGCGCAGCGCGACCGGCACATCGGCACAGGCCTGGCTTTCTGACATCGTGCTCGATCTGAGTGCGCCTGCGGGCAAGGGCGCCCGGTTGAGCGATAAGACCGGCGCCGGCAACCAGGTGTCGATCGATGAAGTCACGGTTCCGGACAGCGATACACGCATGCCCGACAAGTTCACCACGCCGCTGCTGCGGGCGAACAGCACGAGCAGCCAGCTCGCCGGCATCATCGCGCTGAATCGCTCGGCTGAGCCGATGCTGGAACAGCCGGCCGTGGCGCTGCCCTACCGCAGCAGCTACCTGGCCTTCGGCCTCGAGGGGGTGCGCAACGACACCGGCGCGACGACGCGCCAGAAGCTGCTGCAAGAGCTGCTCTACTGGCATGTCGATCGGCCGACCGTGCGCGTCAGCGGCCCGGCCAGCGTTTCCGGCCCGAACCAACTGGCGACGTTTACGGCGACCGCTGAGACCAACACCCCCGCGGCATTCGTGCGCTACCGCTGGGATTTCGGCGACGGCTCGCCAATTCTCGAAACCGATCAGGCGACCGTAGTCCACCAGTACGCCAAGGCCGGCACCTACCAGGCGCGGGTCGAGGCGACCGATAGCTGGGGCCACCGCGCGCTCGCCGGGCCGGGCGGCGGCGCTGGCGCCCAGCCGCTGCCCCAGGCTCGCGCGCCTGGCGGTTGGGGAGGCACGGGCGGCCAGGGGCCGGCGCTGGCGTTCGCCGAGACCGGACAGTCGCTGAGCGGGCGCTTCCTGGACTACTGGCGCGGCAACGGCGGCTTGGCGGTGTTTGGCTACCCGATCGGTGCGGCGGAAGGCGCGCCGCTGGCCCAGGTGCTCGAGCGCGCGCGCTTCGAGTATCACGCGGAGAACGCGGCGCCGTACGATGTGTTGCTCGGGCGCCTGGGTGTCGAGGCGCTGCAGGCCCAGGGCCGCGACTGGCAGACCTTCCCGAAGGCCGACCCCGGCGCGCCGCACTACTTCGCTGCGACCGGCCATGCGATCGCGCCGCAGTTCTGGGGCTTCTGGTCGCGCAATGGCCTGGAGTTCGACGGCAACAGGAAGGCCAAGAGCGCCGCCGAGAGTCTGGCGCTGTTCGGCTACCCGGTCTCTGAAGCTCAAATGGAGCAGGGCTCCGACGGCCAGATGTACCTGACCCAGTGGTTCGAGCGCGCCCGCTTCGAGTACCATCCCGAGAATAAGGCGCCCTACGATGTGCTGCTTGGCCGCCTAGGTAGTGATCTATATGGGTCGCGGCGCTAGCTCTTTTAGCGCAGTGATTGGGGATTGGCTATTAGGGATTGGGCGCTGCAAAGCCTAGTCCCAATCCCCAATCGCCAATCACTCTTTCTCGGAGATTTTTGTATGCCCATATACGAAACCCTGCCCCCCGACAACTTCCTTGGTCTGGATGAGGAGTATAGCGACTACGGGCGCAGCGCCGCGCTGATCCTGCCGATCCCCTATGAGGGAACCGTCAGCTATGGGCAGGGCACGCGCGAGGGGCCGCGCGCGATCATCCACGCCTCGCAGCAGGTGGAGCTGTACGATCGCGAGCTGGACGACGAGGTGGCGCTGACCCACGGCATCCACACGCTGCCGTTCCTGGCCCCGGTGGTGAGCGGGCCGGCAGACATGGTCGACGCGATCGCCGCCTGCGCCGAGGAGCAGCTGCGCAGCGGCAAGTTGCTGGTCGGGCTGGGCGGCGAGCACACCGTCTCGGCCGGCATCGCGCGGGCGGTGGGCGCGGTCCATGGCGATTTCTTGATGGTCCAGATCGACGCGCACAGCGACCTGCGCGACGAGTACGAGGGCAGCCCCTACAGCCACGCCAGCGTCGCGCGGCGCGTGTTCGACATGGGCGCGACGATCGCCCAATTCGGCATTCGCTCGATCTGCCGCGAGGAGATCGAGCTGATCCGCGCCGAGCGTGAGCGGCTACACGTCTGGTTCGCCGAGGACGTCCATGCCGGCGGGCACATCGAAAAGCTGGCCGAGCTGGTGCGCGGGAAGACAGTGTTTCTGACGATCGACCTCGATGGATTCGACCCAGCGCTGGTCGGGGCGACGGGCACGCCCGAGCCGAATGGGCTATCGTGGAACCAGGGTCTGGAGATCGTGCGGACGGTGGCACGCGAGGCGAATGTAGTGGCGATCGACTGCGTGGAATTGGCGCCGATCCCCGGCCAGCATGCCAGCGATTTCCTGGCGGCCAAGCTGGTCTACAAGGCGATCGGGCTGACACTGGCGAGATCCCTTGGGGGGTAGGGGGCTTGGGGGCGTGGCGCAGCCACGCCCCCAAGCCCCCTACAGTATATCTACCGCCGTGTCAGCGGAAGAAACACGCCCGGCTTGACATTGAGCTGCGATTTCCAGGATACCAGCAGCTGGTACAGCGCGTCAGGCGTATTCGTCGGCGCTGTGGCGCCAGCCTGGTCGACGTTGTTCAACCCATGGCATGAGGCGCAGACGCGGACCTCGCCGGGCTGGAATGTCACCCACAGGCGCTCGCGCACAACCGGCGTCCCCGTGGCGTCGGTCATCTGCCAGGTCATCGCCCGACGCGCGGGAATGAACGCCGCCACCGAGCCGTCGCCCGCGATCGTCACGCTGCTGGCCGGCGAGCCGCCGTGCGCCGCGTTGAGCATGTGGGCGGTCGAGTCGTGCATCGGCTGGGCAAGAACGCGCCGGCCCGGTTGAGGCGTGTCCGTACTCTTGTAGAGACCCTTGCCGCGGATCAGATCGGCCTGGAAGAACTGCATGAAGGCCACGTCGTAGATCTTGCCCGCAGCGCCGATCGTCTGCGCCCCGCCGCCGGCCACACGCAGGTTGAACGGCTGCTGGCGATCGGCGTTGTCACGCGTGGTGACGTTGCGCGTCACGGCCAGCGCCAGGTTGTGCTGGATCAGGTAGGCTTTGAACGCGGCCGGGTCGACACCTGCCGCGGCGAAGGCGGCCTGCTCCGGTGCGGGCAGCGGCGTGGTCAGGCGCGCGGGGCGCGTTCTGGCTCGCAGCTCGACCGGGTTCAGCTCCCACAGCGGCCCCGAGTAGCTGACCAAGGTGTCGGGATCCCAGTAGCTCAAGGTCTTCACAATGCCACCGGTCAGCGCCTGGCCGGCGGCCTGGTAGCCGTTGCCTGCGGGCGCCAGCAGCTGCAGCCGGAAGTCATAGCGCGAGCCGGGGGCACTCGTCGTGCCGCTGTTGGCGTCCTGGCGCGTCTCGGCGGTGTGCGCCGCGATCACCGAGCCATCGGCGAGCGGCAGCGGGTCGCGATACAGCCCCGAATGATCCGCGGTCGGCGTATCGGTGGCGGAGGCCGTGGCGGGGTGTGTGATCGGTGTGACCACCATCTGGTCGGCATTCAGCGTCGGCGCGCCGGTGATCGTGACGATCTGGCCGGCTGCGTGGGTGCCGAACTCGTGAGCGTAGGTGGAATAGTACAGGCCGGGCGTGACCGGGCTTTCTTTGATATGCAGCAATCCGCCGTCGCCACGCAGCTGGTATTGGTTGGCGTGCGTTCCGGCCGGCAGGTAGGTCAGGTTCGGGTCGTCGTTGAAGCTGGCGTCGGCGTAGATGCCCAACTCCTGCCGGCCGATATGGTTGAGGGTCTCGGCCTCGGCGCCGTCTTCGTTGATCTGCCAGGGCGAGAAGAAGTTGAACGTGTGGCCGACCAGGTTGGTGCCGGCCAGCAGATCGGTGCGACTGGAGCGCGGCTCGGGAAAGACCTCCGCGCGCTGATTGAAAGCATAGGGGGCGTTGGCCGTCTCGTCGGCGTAGTTGAACGTGCCATAGGTTGGCGCCTGCCCTTGTGCGACCGCCTCGGCGTCGGCGTCGGCCTCCTGGTCGCGCTGGAGGTGATCCCAGCGTGTGAAGATCACGCGGCCAAAGCTGTCCAGACTGGGCGTGAAATCGCCGGACGGCGCGTGGTCGAGCTGGAACAAGTCGCCGCTGGAAGGGTCGAGACTCCACAGCCCGGTGTTGACCGGCGTCAGCTCGTACTCATCCAGCTGCGGGTAGAGATGGCTCGCGCCGTTATGCGGCCGGTCGCTGACGAAGATGATCCGGTCGTCGGTGCCGTAGATCGGGCTGACATTGTTGTAGTTGGCCGGCTGATTAGGCACCTTTGTGATCATCGGAGTCTGGTTGACGCCAAGCCCAGTTATCTCGTACAGCTGCCAGAGGAACGTCTTGACCTGATATTGCTTGGTGGGTGCGCCCACCACCATGCTGAAGATCGCCTTGGTTCCATCCCAGCTGACCGCCGGGTCGCGCACGGCGATCGCGTTGGCGTCCTGAAAGCCGCTCGGGTCGCCGCTGCCATACCCGGCTGCAGCAGTCAGATTCTTCAGCGTGCCGTCAGGGTAGCGAATCCACAGGTCGCCGCCGCGCCCGACCGACTGCATGTCGGCGTGATGGTTGGCGAACACCGCGCCGATCGTCGCAAAGTCGGCTGGGATCGGCACCTGCGTGACGAACAGGATCGGGTTGGGCAGCGTGAGGGCGGTTGCGGCGGGGAGCGGGGCGTTCTGCGCACGTGCGCCGCCGAGGCCGGCAGCGGCAAAGACGGCCAGGAGTGAAAGCTGGAGCAGGCGAAGGCGCATAGAGGTAGCTCCTGTGTATTTATACTCATCCTATCATATGCTCGCTGCGCGACGCTGTCAGCAGCCCGATGGTCCTGATGCGGGGTGGGCATGAAACTTACCGAGCTTGACAAGGCTGGCGCAGTAGAATATAATTTAGGTATAGCTAAATAATCCTTTCGTCTTGACAATCACATTGAGAGGAGGCTACCGAGCTATGCCTGACATGATCAAACAGCAGATCGGGCAGTTCGTCAGTTTCTTTGCGCTCTTCACGCTGGCCTTGTTTGTGCCGGCCGGCACCCTCGCATGGCCTGCTGGCTGGCTGTTTCTGGCCCTGTTCTTTGGATTCTACGTGGCTATCACGATC
>DATFXE010000174.1:0-3205 GCA_035258585.1 Roseiflexaceae bacterium
CCGCCGTTGTCGTCGTTTCGCGTCATTAGCTGCACTTAGGCGATTTGACTGCATGTAGGCGACTTCATTGTATTTCGCGTCGATACGTCACGTATACGTCATTCACTGCACTTGGAGCGATTGATACCGTTAAGCGCCGCCGCTTCGTCTATCCCGCGTTGACGCCGCTTCCCGCTGTTGTCGTCGTTTCGCGGCGTTGACTGTACTTGGCGGGGCGCGGCTGGCGCTGGGGATCCATCCCTTGACACAATCCCGATTATCAGGTATCCTTACTATCAGGTAACTTGAGGAGCAAAGCGATGGCAACCTGGACATCCGAAGACGCCACGCGCGAGCTGCTGGCGGTGCTGCCGCTGCTGAACCGGATCGTCGCGCACGAGGTGCGCCGCGAGGCCGGCGAGGAGACCACGATGCCGCAGTTTCGCGTGCTGGCGCACCTGGCCGACGGCGCGCTGACGCTCAGCGCGCTGGCCAAGCGGCGGCGGGTCAGCCTGCAGTCGATGAGCGAGCTGGTGCAGGTGCTGGTCGAGCGCGGCTGGGTCGCCCGCACGCCCGACCCGAGCGACCGCCGCCAGCACCTGTTGCAGCTGACCGCGCACGGGCGGGCGCACTACGAGCGCGCCCAGGAGATGGCCGTCCGCCGGCTGGCGCCGCTGCTGGCCCAGCTCAGCCCGGACGAGATGGCCGCGGTGCAGCTGGCGATCCCGGCGCTGCATCGCGTGCTGGCACAGGAAGAAAGTAGTGGGAACGATGGCAACTAAAACCGTACAGCAGGATCGAAGTCTTCACGCTTGGAGTAATGCGGCGCAGACGAGCGCCGGCGAACGCGCAGGAGAACCACCTGTCCGCGTTCGTCCGCGGCCATCCGCGTCCAATGATCAAAGCGCTGAACAGATAGGCCGAGATGTCTATAAAAATGGAACATCGCTTCGCGCAGCTTCGCGCGGCTTCGCGGGCGATGTGGGCAGTGGGCTGCTCGGCCGCCTAACGCGCGGCTTCAATGCGCTGGAGGTGCGCAACTACCGGCTCTACTGGGTCGGCCAGCTGATCTCACAGACCGGCAGCTGGATGCAGACCACCGCGCAGGCCTGGCTGGTGCTTCAGCTGACTCGGTCGCCGTTCGCGCTGGGGCTGGTGACGACATTGCAGTTTCTGCCGATCATGCTGCTCTCGCTGATCGGCGGCGTGATCACCGACCGGCTGCCAAAGCATCGCCTGATTGTGACTACCCAGGCGCTGGCGCTGCTCCAGGCCGCGCTCTTCGGCACGCTGGTGGCCACTGGCGCTATCCAGCTCTGGCACGTCTATCTGCTGGCGGCGTTCCAGGGCATGATCAACGCGATCGACAACCCGGCCCGCCAGGCTTTCGCGATCGAGCTGGTCGGGCGCGAACGCCTGGTCAACGCGGTGGCGCTCAACTCGATGCTGTTCAATGGCGCGCGGATCGTCGGCCCGGCGCTGGCCGGGCTGATCATCGCGGCGGCAGGTACCCCGTCGCTCGGCATCGCGCTGGTGCTGTTCCTGAACGCGATCAGCTTTGTGGCGGTGCTCGCCGGGCTGCTAATGATGAACCGGCGCGAGTTTCTGGCCGCGCCGCCCTCGGCATCCGGCAAGCTTGGCCGGCGGCTGCTGGAGGGGCTGGCATATGTCTGGCGCACGCCCAAGGTCATGCTGGTGATGATCGTGGTGGCGGCGATCGGCACATTCGGCTACAACTTCAGCGTGGTGCTGCCGCTGCTGTCTGGCTTCGTGCTGCACACCGACGCGGCCGGTTTCGGCGGGCTGTCGGCGTTCCTGGGCTTCGGCTCGCTAGTTGGGGCGCTCAGCACCGCCTATGCGCGGCAGGTGACGGTGCGGCGGCTGATCGTCGGATCGGCTTGCTTCAGCCTGCTGCTCGGCGCGGTCGCGGTCTCGACCAGCTTCCCGATTTCGGCCGCGCTGCTCATCGCGCTCGGCTTCGCCGGTATCCTGTTCTCCACCAGCGCCAACACGCTGTTGCAGCTCGCGGTGCCGGATGCGCTGCGCGGCCGGGTGATGAGCCTGTACATGCTGCTGTTCGCCGGCAGCACCCCGATCGGCGGCCTGCTGATCGGCACGCTGTCGAACCTGATCGGCGTCTCCGAGACGCTGCTGATCTGTGCCGGGCTGTGCCTGCTGGGCATCGGCGGCGCGCTGGCCTACCACCGGGCGAGTCGTCATGAATCATCCCGTATTTAACACGGTGGCTGCGAGGGCGTGGGAATGCGCTGCGGCGCATTCCCACGCCCTCGCAGCCACAAAATGAACCGGCTCGTGCGACCAGCAGATTGAAATACTGCGTCCCAACGATATGAGACATGCTGCATCACAATGCCCAAATATCCGTTTGTAAAATTCAGGATGACTCATGACAGCCGGGTACCCTCTGGGTGACTGACAACCCATTATCACTATGAAACGCACACGACCACCGACAAGCCGCGAGCCGAACATTGTTGCGCGACTCTACTCGCTGATTCTGCCCTACCGTCGAACCGTGGCGGCCGGCATGCTGTGCCTGCTGCTCTCGGTCAGCGCCGAGCTATACCCGCCACTGGTCTGGCAGCGCGTGGTCGATGTCGGCCTGGCGCGCCGCGACTGGACCTACATCGTCTGGCAGCTCGTTCTGCTGGTGCTGGTGTTTGGGGTCGGCCAGCTGTGCTCGGCCGTGCGTGGGGTGCTGCTGGAGCGCGCCGGCCAGCGCCTGACGCTCGACCTGCGGCTGCGGCTGTACCGCAAGCTCCAGGCTCAGTCCGCGGCCTATTTCGCCCAGCGCCGCACGGGAGATCTGCTGGCGCGGCTGACCGCCGACGTCGAGACGGTGCAGAATGTGCTGGTGCAGGGCACCGACTCGGTGTTGGCGAATGGGCTGCGCGTGCTGGGCGTGGCGGCGATCTTCATCTGGCTACAGCCCACGCTGGGCCTGCTGGTGCTGCTGCCGATGATCCTGGTTGGGCTGCTGCTCGGCCGCTACAACTACCGCGTCCGGCCGGTCTATCGTGGCGCGCGCAAGCGCCTGGGCGACCTGAGCGCGCTGTTCGCCGACAACCTGGGCGGCATGCGCGTGATCCAGGCCTTCGCGCAGGAGCGGCGCGTGGCGTCCGAGGCCGAGCGCGTGGGCCAGGAGCTGTACGAGCAGCAGGTCCAGGCGGTCACACTGCGCAACCGGGTCTTCCCGGCCATCCGC
>DATFXE010000175.1:0-5391 GCA_035258585.1 Roseiflexaceae bacterium
GCGCGCCTCCATCTCGCCAACAATCGCGCGCAACTCGGCGATACCGGCATCGGTGACATCCCGCGCCGCATAGCGGGCCGCCAGGCCCTCGAGGACGGCCCGCGCCTCGAGCGTCTCGACGGCCTCCTCCTCAGAGATCGCCCGCACCCACGCGCCGCGATTCGGCTCGCGCTCGACCAGACCATCCTGCTCAAGGCGCGCCAGGGCAGTGCGGATGGCTGCACGGTCGACGTGGTTTATTCGACGATGGACGACCGACGACAGATGAATAGAACTCTGTCGTCCATCGTCCATCGTCCATCGTCAAAACTGCGGCAGGACTTCCGCCACCCTCTGCTAGGGCTTTCAATATACACCGATCACCGACGCTCCTGCTCAAAGGCAGCCGCTATGCGCGATCCCCGACTGTCAACAAGCGGTCGAACAGCCTGGCCCGCCAGATCGTCCGCAAGGTCAAGAACCAGAGCGGCAGCGTTACGAGCATTACCTTAATCTCCGGTCCGCGCACGCCCGGTGTAACAAGTCCAAAGTAGTTTGCCGTAATCGGAGTGACCAGCACGACGACATAGATGATCGCCAGCGCCAGCGCCAGCAGCGCCGGGCGCTTATCCGGGCTGATGGGCGCCCAGCCGGTGAAGAAGCGGAACGGCGGCTCCAGGAACAGAATCAGGCCAAACGCTGCGAACGATACAAAGGTCGAGAGCGCTGTCTGCGCGACAATCGTCGCCGCCGCCGGGCCAAACCCCACAGTGTCGTAGGTCAGCCCGGTATACGCCGCCCAGCGCGCCGCCGCGTCGGGCGGAATGTGATAGCTGCTCACACCCTTCAGCACAAATTTGTAGAAGAATGTGTAGATGCCCACCCCAAAGACCATGGTCACAATTGCCGCGGGCAACACAAAGCGCAGCAGCCGGCGCAGCAAATCCGGATGCGGAGCCTCGGGCCGCGCCCACCAGGTCAGCAGCAGGGTTGGGATGCCGACCGTGAAGAGCGTCAGGGCGACCTGCGACGGCTCATATGGGAAGCCCAGCCCGATCATGCTGATCGCGATGATGATCAGCATCGATGTCACCACACGAGTCAGAAACAGGTACAGCGAGATCGACAGCCCGCCGATGATGCGCTTGCCCTCCGTGAGGGCTGGCAACAGCGCGGCGAATGAGTCGTTCAGTAGGATCATATCGGCGACGTTGCGCGTCACATTGCTGCCGCTCTCCATGGCGATGCCCAGCTTGGCCTTCTTGAGCGACAGCGCGTCGTTCACGCCATCGCCCATCATGGCAACATACTGGCCCTGCCCGATCAGCGACGCGACGATCTGCTCCTTCTGCTCCGGCGCGATTCGGCCGAACACCGTCGTTTCAGCCGCGACCTGGTCGAACAGCTCCGGCGGTAGCTGCGCAAGCTCGGGGCCGGTGGCCATGCGCAGATTGGCTGGCAGCCCGGCCTGCTTGGCCAGCGCAGCCACCGTTTGGGGATTATCGCCGGAGATGATTTTGAGCTGGATGCCCAGGTTGGCAAACGCTGCGATTGTCTCTTTGGCCCGCGGGCGCAGCTCGTCGCTCAGCGCGACCAGCGCCAGTGGGGTCAGGAGTGGCAGGTGTAGCTCGCCATCAGCGTCGTGCAAGGTCGTGGCATCGGGATTGGAGGCAAACAGCAGCACCCGCAGCCCGCGGTCGGACCATTCCACCACCTGGCGCGCGAGCACGCCATCCGCTGTCACGGCATCGGCCGGCAGAAATGGCGTGAGCATTTCGACCGCCCCGAGGGCGTATACGCCGCGCTCGGGCCCCGATCCGAATGCCAGCGCGCTCCACTTGCGCGCCGAGGCGAACGGTATCTCGTCCACTAATACCTGCTGTTCGGCCACTAGCGCGGTCGCCAGTGCTTCACTGGTGGTATTGCTAGTGCTCGCGCTGCGCGCGAAGGTTCCGAGACGCAGCCGCAGGGTCGCCTCGTCAACATCGGCCAGCGGCCGCACCGCGTGAAACAGCAGCCGGTTGGCTGTGAGCGTGCCGGTCTTGTCCATGCACAGCACATTCACATTGCTGAGCGACTCGACTGCGTTGGTCTGCTGCACCAGCGCGCCGCGTTTGGCGATCCCAGCCGCCCCCACCGCGTAGGCGAGCACGACCATGAAGAACAAGCCGTAGGGTACCTGCCCGCTCAGCACCGCCGACATCTGCACGATTCGGATCAGTGGGAAATTCTCGATCACCGTCTGGAGCAAGATCACCCCGCTCATCAGCGCCACGACAAAGGTGACTAGCCGCACCGCGAAGGTGATCTGCTGCTGGAGTGGCGTCTTGACCGCCTGAAACGCGCGTACCGTTTCGGTCAGCTGGTTGGCAAAGCTTTCGGCGCCGACTTTCTCGGCCTGGTAGTAGGCATCGCCCGTCACGCAGAAGCTGCCGGAGAGCAGTGTGTCGCCGTCCTGCTTCGGCATCAGATCCGGTTCGCCCGTCAGCAGCGACTCGTCCATCTCCAGGTGGCCATCGCCGATGACGCGCCCGTCGACAACGATCTGGTCGCCAGGCTGAACACGTACGACGTCGCCCTTGACCAGCTCGGCGGGATCGATCGCCTGCTCCTGCCCGTCGCGAAGCACACGCACCTTAGTGCGGGTGAGCAGCGCGATCTGATCCAGTTTGCGCTTGGCGTTGATCTCCTGCACGGTGCCGATCAGAGCATTCACCACCCCCTGGCCAACGCTGGTGAAGGCGTCGTTGTACTGCCCGAGCGCAATCAGCGCGATGCCGATGGCGAAGAGGATGTTGTTAAAGAAATTGAACAGGTTTGTACGGATGATGTCCCAATACGAGCGGCTGGAGCGGAAGCTCGCGGCATTGGTTTCGCCGCGTTGCTGGCGCGCGCGAACCTCTTGCTGGGTCAATCCCTGGAGTAACTCCATAGCGCCTCCACCACCAGAAAGATCAGGAAAATGGCCAGGTCGACGGCGAGATTGATCGCGTTCTGATCGCTCTGCTTGCATTCTGGCTACATACGTCGTCCTGGCACTCCATATCACGAGCTGTGCTGTTGATCTGATGCTTGGTTGGTCACGTATCCTGCGCTGTCGGCGCCGGCTGCTCCAGATATCCACCTGCCTCCGCGCGCTCAAGCACGGCGCCGATCGCCTCCACGAGCGCGCGCGCTGCCTCCACGCTGAGCTCCACCGCCACGCGTGCTCCCGGGCCGAGCGCCTCGTTCACGAAGTCGATATTCAGGGCATGTTCCAGCGGCGCATCGAACGGGTGGTCATACGATACGTTTGCCTCGCGCAGCTTGAACCACCCATCCGCTCCCTTGCCGCTGCCCTCGATGGTCACTTGTGTGACGATCATGGTACACATAGTCATGCTCCTTACACTGTTTACTCTGCCGCTGGTGCCGACGAGGCTGGTGTCCGAAGGTAGGTCTCAAGGAAGGCGAACAGCTTCTTCCAGCCATCGACCGCTTGCTCCTGCCGATAATTCGGCCGATTGTAGTAGAAGAAGCCGTGGCCGGCTTTCGGATACATGTGGAACGCATAGGTCTTGCCGTGCCGTTTGAGTTCCTCCTCAAGCTGCGCTACCTGCGCGGGCGTGGGATTCTGGTCCTCCTCACCAAACAGGCCGAGCAGCGGGCAGGAAAGGTCGTTGGTGTAGTCGATTGGGGCGACGGGTGAGCGCGGCGTGAGTTCGTCGGGCGCCATCACCACCCGTCCGCCCCAGCAGTCCACAGCTGCGTCAAAACCCGGCACCCGGCACGCTGCCAGGAAGGCGTGCCGGCCACCGGAACAGGTGCCGAACACACCGACCTTGCCATTGCTGAATGCGAGCGCGCGCAGATAGTGCAGCGCGCCAGCAAGGTCGCCCACGACTTGCTCGTCCGACACGCCGCCAGCTGCGCGCACTTTGGCTGCCACATCCTCGGGCGCCCCATGCCCAGTGCGGAAGTAGAGATTAGGCGACAGGGCAGCATAGCCGTGATGGGCAAATTTGCGGGTGGTCTCGCGGTACCACTCATCCCAGCCGGGCATGTGGTGGATCAGGACCACGCCGGGAAACGGCCCAGGGCCAAGCGGACGCGCAAAATAGGCGTTGATGAGATCGCCCTGAAACCCAGGGATGGAGATGGTTTCCGCGAGCATGCCTTCGTACATGTCGGTCTCATACATGGTTTACGCTCCTCTTCAGCATCGGCGGCTAAATCCGACAATCCTGCGAATTATATATCAGTGCGGCGCGGCTGACGCGCAGGCGGTCGTTCCCGCGCTGATGTCCGGCTGCACCATCGTATTGTCAGCCTCGGCCACCGGCCGCTTGCCTTATCGCGCGTGGTCTGTCTATCGCTGCTCCTGTCCGCTATCAGCACGCGTCGCGAGGTCTTGACAATCGGGTTACCATGACGGTAGGGAAGGTCGACCCCGCGCGACCGCAGCGGCGCACAGCTACGCTACCCTCTCATAATTGCCCTGGGTGCCGGGGCAAGCCGAAGATCACCGGCCGTCTGTCCCAAGTGGCGCCATGGAGGTGCGTGATGGTGACTCTCGAACTGACAGCAGAAGAAGCGGAGCAACTCCACTTCATTCTCACCAGTTATCTCACGGATCTGCGCGGCGAGATACGTGAGACCGACATGCGCAGCTTTCGTGCCCAACTCGAAGCGCGGGAGGCGTTCATCCGCAAGCTCCTGCAGCACTTGCCAGCAATGGTCGAGCCACCAAGGACCTAACACTACAACGAGACTTTACTTCCGAATGGGGGTTCGGGGGCCTCTGGCCCCCGAAAAACCCTATTCGGTGGGGGTGCGAGCGGCGGCAAAGCCGCCGCTCGCACCCCCACCGAGGATGGAATCTGGAGGGCGAAGCCCTCCGAGCCTCCCCAGCAAAATCAGTGTGGTTGACCACTAGCGGGAGACGGGGTCAAGCGGTGGCCGACAGCGCGGCTATGGCACGATGAAGCTCCTGGAGTAGCGGCGAATTGAGAAACGCGGCTTTCAGCTCGGCAGCGTCGAGCTGCGCAGCCAGCGCCTCGACCAGGCTCAGCGCCTGATCGAGGGCAGCACGCGCCTCACCCACAGCGCCAACCTGCCGCAAAGCGCGGCCAAGCGCGACGAGCGCTCGCAGCTGGTCGTACGGGTGACCGAGCGCCTGCCACTGCGCGGCGGCATAGTGCAAATAGTCCACCGCTCGGAGCGCATCCTGTTCTCTCAGGGCCACCAGGCCGCGCCCCTCGCTCAGGGCAGCGGCAGTTGCTGGACTGCCGTACTGCGCATGCCCAGACTCGAGCTGAGCGAGGCTGGAGCTCAGCTCCGCATGCATGTCAGCGGCGCGGCTGGCGAAGAAGCGGCAGACCACCAGGTTCGACATGGCGGCATCCACGAAGCCCGGTTGCTGCTCCATCAACA
>DATFXE010000176.1:0-3191 GCA_035258585.1 Roseiflexaceae bacterium
ATGTCGCTGCTATTACCATAACGCAAACTCAGATCTATCATATTCGGATGAGCAAATATGATAGCATCGATAGAGCGCTATGTCAAGATACTGCTGGCTTACTCAGATGGGAGGTTTAGAGGGCTTTGCCCTCCAAGAAGCATTTGGTTTTGCACCTGGTGCGGGCGGCTTTGCCGCCCGCACCAGGTGCAAAAAAGAAACGTCTCGGGGGCCTGCGGCCCCCGCATCCCACCTGGCAAGTTTGCCAGCAGTATCCTGCAATCGTAGTAGGAAGGTGTACATCATTCCATGGCATCGACAACCAAGCCCGATACCGCGGCCTCCTCGGGTACGATGCGGCGGACGCCGGCGCTCTCACCGTTTCGATCGCGAGATTTTAGTCTGCTCTGGCTTGGGAGCTTTGTTTCGCAAGCCGGCTCACAAATGCATGTCGTGGCGGTCTCCTGGCAGGTATATGAGCTGACGAGAAACCCGCTCGCCCTGGGCGCGATCGGTGTCGCGCGCATCGTGCCGCTGGTGCTGCTGGCGCTTGGCAGCGGCGTGCTTGCCGACGCGCTCGACCGGCGCAAGCTGATGCTGTTCTCGCAGATTGCGATGATGCTCTGCTCAGCGGCGCTGGCCGCTGCAAGCTCGCTTGGCATTGTGACGGTCTGGTGGATCTACATCGTGACTGCGCTCTCTTCGGCGGCCGGCACACTCGGAATGCCGGCGCGCCAGGCGATTGTGCCAAGCATGGTGCCGCGCGAGCAGCTCTCCTCGGCGCTCAGCCTGAATATCATCTCCTGGCAGGCGGCGACGATCATGGGGCCGACGCTAGGAGGCCTGGTTATTGCGGGGCTGGGAGCAGCCTGGGTGTATTGGATCGATGCGGTCTCTTTTTTCGCTGTGATCGGGGCGCTGCTGGTGATGCGCGTCGGCTCAGTCCTCGGAGAGCGACGGCCGGTCAACCTGAAAGCCGCCCTGGAGGGCTTTGCCTTTGTGCGCCGGAGTACGCTGATCTGGAGCACCATGCTGCTGGATTTTCTGGCGACGTTCTTTGGCTCGGCAACCGTGCTGCTGCCGCTATTCGCCACCGATATTCTGCACGTCGGCCCGCAGGGAGTGGGGCTGCTGTATGCCGCGCCGTCGATCGGAGCAGTGCTGGCAAGCGCCATCCTCTCGGTGTGGGGAACCCTGCGCCGCCAGGGGCCGGTGCTTCTGGTCGCCGTGATGCTGTACGGGGTTTGTACCGTCGTCTTCGGGCTTTCGGCGAACTTCTGGCTCTCGCTGCTGATGCTGATGGGCGTGGGCGCGTCCGATACCGTCAGTATGGTGGTGCGGCAGACGATCCGGCAGCTGACGACGCCGGACGACATGCGCGGGCGGATGACCGCGGTGGGCATGCTCTTCTTCGCCGGTGGGCCGCAGCTCGGCGAGATCGAGGCGGGTGTGGCCGCTAGACTCATGGGCGGGCCGCTCTCGGTTGCAGCCGGCGGCCTTGCCTGTGTTCTGATGGTGGGGATTCTATCAATCATAACACCGCAGCTTCGCGCGTATGATGGCGGGTAGGTTGAAGACTATACTCCTGACAGTCGATCCCCACAAGCCCGATCCGGCTGCCATCCAGCAGGCGGCTGAGGTGTTGCTGCACGGCGGCCTGGTGGCGTTTCCCACCGAGACGGTCTACGGCTTAGGCGCCAGCGCGCTGGATGAAGCGGCCGTGCGGCGGATCTTCGTGGCCAAAGGGCGTCCGACCTCCGATCCGCTGATCGTGCACATCGCCGCGATCGAGCAGCTGGACAGCGTAGCCGAAGATGTTCAGCCGCTGGCTCGTGCCCTGGCGCAGGCTTTTTGGCCCGGCCCGTTGACGCTGGTGCTGAAGCGCCGCCCGGCCATTCCCGCCAACGTATCGGCCGGTCGCGACAGCGTTGCCGTGCGCATGCCCGCTCACGCCGTGCCGCTCGCGCTTGCGCGTGCCGCTGGCGTGCCGATCGCCGCGCCAAGCGCGAACCAGTTCACGCGCCCCAGCCCAACCACCGCCGCGCACGTGATCGAGGATCTTGACGGAAGAATCGAGCTGCTGCTCGACGGCGGCTCGACGCCGATCGGCCTGGAGTCGACCGTGCTGGATCTGACTGGCGCGCGGCCGGCGCTGCTGCGGCCGGGTGGTGTGCCGATCGAAGTCCTTCGCCGGCACATTCCGGATCTGACTTTTGCGCCCCACTATCTGGGACAGGAAGCCGCCGAGCAGGCGCCCGCATCGCCTGGCATGCTGCTGAAGCACTACTCGCCGCGCGCCGAGCTGCTGCTCTTCGCCGGGGAGCCCGAGCGCGCGCTTGCACGCATGCGGCAGGCCGCGCTCGAGGCGATCGCGAGCGGCAAGAAAGTAGGAGTTATGGCGCCGAATGAGGAGATCGCCGCCTTCGCCGAGCTGCCGCTTGAGATCGCGCCGCTTGGCCCGCGCGATGATCTGGATCAGATCGGGCGCCGCATCTTCGCCAGCATGCGCGAGCTTGATCGGCGCGGCGTCGAGCGCATCCTGGTGCGCGGAGTCGAACCTGTCGGCCTCGGGCTGGCGATCTGGGATCGGCTGGTGCGCGCGGCCCAGGGCCGGATTATCGAGATCGACTAGTGGGTCAGAGGTATTATGAACATACGCCCGATCGGCGAGCACGACCACACGCCAATCATCGCCGTGGTCGACGCGTGGTGGGGCGGCCGCCAGATGGCCGGGCTGCTCCCCAGGCTGTTCTTCGCCCACTTTCAAGATACCAGCTTCGCGGTCGAAGAGGGCGGGCGGATCATCGCCTTTTTGATCGGCTTCGTATCGCAGACCGATCCGCGCCAGGCCTATATTCATTTCGTCGGGATTCACCCCCAGCACCGCAAGCGCGGCCTGGGCCGGCAGCTGTACGAGCTGTTCTTCGAGCGGGTGCGCTCGCGCGGCTGTGACAGCGTACGCTGCATCACTGCGCCAATCAACAGCGGCTCGATCGCCTTTCACCGGCGTATGGGCTTTCAGGTCGAAAAGAGCGATCGCGAGCGTGACGGCGAGCAATACACCGCCGACTACGACGGCCCAGGCCAGGATCGCGTCTGCTTCGTCAAGACACTTATCTGACGCGACTATATCATGGTGGCCGCGAGGGCGTGGGAATGCGCCGCAGCGCATGCCTATGCCCTCGCGGCCACAAAATATATTGGTGGTGCAG
>DATFXE010000177.1:0-2386 GCA_035258585.1 Roseiflexaceae bacterium
GCTCGGGTCGGCGCCGAACAACCGCAGCTGGCCGCTGTTGAGCGAGGTGGCGGTGACGATGCAGGGCACCTTCAGATCTTTGAAGCGGCGCACATGGAGCGGCACCTGGCGCGCAATAAAGCGCGCTAGATTGTGCTGTCCGTGCAGACTGCCGCGGCCACGAAGGATACGCCAGGTCACCGTCAGTGGGTTGCCAGGAAAAATATCGTCGCGGCGGATATTCGGCCAGCTTTCGGCCAGCCGCCGCGCGCCCGCTACCGTCGGGTCGGCCGCCAGCATAACGCCGTTGAGCGCGCCGACCGATGTCGCGACGATCAGGTCAGGGTAGATCCCGCGCTCCAGCAGCGCCTTCAGAGCGCCGCCCTGCAGTGCGCCGCGGTTGCCCCCGCCGCTCAGAACAAATGCAATCATGGTTGTGCTCCTTTCTTCCGCCACGCCGTTGTGACAGCTGAGGACACAAAGCCCCACATCGTCGTCGATGTGGGGTTTATCTCACGGGTCTATCCCAACAATCGAGTCGTCCCACTGGGGGTCTGGAGGGGCCGCAGACCCTCCAGACCTCCACCACTGGACGTTTGATGAAAGGAACATCCCCAGAACTCAACACTCGAAACAATCTCGGCCTGTAAGTATCATAGCATGAAGCGAACGCATGATCAAGGCTTTGACAGGGTTGGGCGAGTATGCTAGAATCGGCATTGCGGCGACGTAGCCAAGTGGTAAGGCAGAGGTCTGCAAAACCTCCATTCACCGGTTCGAATCCGGTCGTCGCCTCCAGCCGGCCCCTCGCTCCCGATGGGGCGAGGGGTTATGTCTTCCTCGGGTTCCTACAAGTCGTATCGCCACTGCTGCCTCGGGGCCATTGCTGGCCGGCGGAGAAACCAACGGGCCTTTAATTACGTAGTATATGTAGAACGTGGGCGTGGGGCGTATTTGCTTTTCGTCGAGTGTAACATCCGTCTCACAATCTGGATAGTAATTGTAACGATAAGTTTATACTACCGGCACGTTCAATGTTTATAATGGATTCACCAATGTAAGGCCATTGATGGCATAGCTCCTGCTCTTTAGACAGCGGAATACCTTATAACCGTCAGGGCCTGCCGGCTGGGCCAAGCTTGCCGGCCCAGAGCGCGCCATAGCTTACGAGGTTCAGGTTCGCGCTGTGTTGTTGAAAGGATCATCCGCTATGATCGATATACAATCTCTCGATATTCCCGAACTGGAGCGCTTGCGCGATGCTGTCAACCGCCGCCTGCTCCAGATGCGCCGCACCGAGGGGCTGCGCCTGCCCGAACTGCTCCAGCTGTTCGAGGAGGTCAAGCTGGCCTTGCAGGATCAGGGGAAGGACTGGCACTCGCTCGAGCGCTGGCAGTGGATGGATGGCGGCATCAAGTTCTGGCTGAACCCCAACGAGCAGGACCTCTACAACAGCGGCTGGTTCTCGATCGACGATCTGATCGCTTGGACCCACGATACCGGGCCGGTGATGATCGAAGAGCTGGACGAGGAAGATGGTGCCCCGCTCGATCAGGCCGGCGGCGTCTCGATTACCTGGCTGCCGAGCGGGCGCGATAGCTCCGCGCATGGCCAGGACGAGCCGCAGCTTCGGCTGGTGTGAAGCGTATCCGAGATTGACGAGAAAGTTGTTTTTAGCGAGCCCTTAGCGTTTCTAGCGCTGAAGCGCATCAACAGCGTCGATCAGGTGTACGGCGCGCTCGGACAGCAGCCTCGCGATGATCAGGTGAAACGTCGATGCCGCATCGGGGTGCTCTTGCTCCAGCCGCCCCAAGTCGTCCCGCGTGATGCGATACACGTTGCTGGTCTCGTCGGCCACCACCGCGGCGCTCCGGCGCCGCCCCAGGTAGAAGCCCAACTCGCCCACGGCTCGCCCACCCCCCATGCTCTCGAGCCGCACTGCTCCGCCGTCGTTCCCCTCGATCCGCGCGGTCACCTGGCCCGACTCGACAAAGAACATATCATCCGCCGGCTCGTTCGGATCGATCAGATAGTCGCCTGCCGCGATCGTGCGCTGCTCGAAATAGCCCAGCAAACTGCCCAGGTTGGTCGCCTCGGGCACGAGGCGCGCGAGCTGTGCACGCAGTGTGCGCGCTCCGCCGTCAGATCGATCGGCGCCCGCGAGCACCTGATTCTCGCACCACTCCAGGCCGCGATCCAGGTCGGGGAATATGTGTGCGTTCGCTGCGCCCTCGCCCTGGCCGAACGCCTGGTCGAACTGCCGGCGGATGCTCGGCGCGAGCTGCGTGAAGACCAGCACCAGCCCGTGCGACTCGCCCAGCTGCTGTATCTTGCTGAAACTGAGCAGCGCCGTCGAGTCGATGCGCGGCACCGATCGAAAGTCGAGCAGCACGAAGCGCAGCCTGGG
>DATFXE010000178.1:0-4427 GCA_035258585.1 Roseiflexaceae bacterium
CATTCGCCGCCTCGCCGATAACGCGCGCTCTGATTCGCGCGGCGTTGTGTTCAGTGATCTGGTTCTCCAGCGCGGCCGGAATGAGAATGTCACAGGGCAGCTCCAGCAGCTCCTGGTTCGTCACACGGTCGGCGCCAGGGAAATCGATCACCGAGCCGCTGCGCGCCTTGTAGGCCAACACATCGTTGACCGGCAGGCCGTCGCGATTGTAGATCCCGCCGCGGCTATCGCTGACGGCCACAATCGTGGCGCCCATTTCGTCGAGCACGCGCGCGCTGACAGCGCCCACAGTGCCGAAGCCCTGGATCGCCACCTTCGCGCCGGTGATATCAAAGCTGAGGTGCCGTGACGCCTCGCGCAGGATGTACACCAGGCCGCGCGCGGTCGATTCGTTGCGCCCCTGCGAGCCGCCGACATTGATCGGTTTGCCGGTGACGACAGCCGGCACGGTGTGGCCGCTATGCATCGAGAACGTATCCATGATCCAGGCCATCACCTGCGGGTTGGTGCCGACGTCGGGCGCGGGGATGTCCTTGTCGGGGCCGATCAGCAGGCTGATCTCGCTGGTATAGCGGCGAGTCAGCCGTTCCAGTTCACTCAGCGAGAGCTGCTTGGGATCGACTACCACCGCGCCCTTGGCCCCGCCGTAGGGGATGTTGACCGTCGCACACTTCCAGGTCATCCACATCGATAGGGCGCGCGCCTCGTCGATACTCACACTGGGATGATAGCGGATACCGCCCTTGGCCGGGCCGCGGGTGATATTGTGCTGGATGCGATACCCGGTGTAGACCTCGATCCGGCCGTCGTCCATCTTGACCGGGAAGTTAACTGTCAACTCGCGCTGGGGCACACGCAAAATCTTGCGCAGGCCAGGTTCGAGATCGAGCAAGTCGGCGGCGATATCGAACTGCCGCTGGGCATTGGCATAGGGGTTTTCACGCACTGGCGCCATGGAATTCCTCCTCATTGAGAATGCTAGATTGGCGTGATAGGGTTGGACAACTCTGTCCGAAGAAGTTCTTTTCCAATTTACAACAATTGTAAGAATTGATCTAGATCAATTACAACCGGGCAACGCAGGCATATAAACAGTAAAGCCACCCTCATCGCTTTGTTCTAATACTACCTTGAGCTTCATCGCGTCACCTCCTCTACTTCGATTACTTCGACGCATCCGCTCTCATGCCGTTGCCGCCACTCGGTATAGCGGCGATGCAGGCGTCGGCTCTCGCGCGAGGATTTCCACTGCGCCCGCAGCGCCAGGCGGCCAGCCGGGCCGATCAGCGGCGTCTGCACAGCGGCCCAGCGGCGCAGGAAGCGTTTGAAGACGAATGTCGTTCGCCTAATCACCCCGTTGCGCCGGCCCACCAGCGCGATGCCGATGACCAGGAACAGCACCCCCTGGAGCACTGGCAGCACCAGCCCGAGCAGCCCGAGCAGAATCAACATCCAGCCGAGCACCTGGCGCGCAATAGGCCAGAGCCGCCGCCACGCGCCGGCGAGCCTGCATCGATATGAGCGAAAGTCGAATCGTTCCATGCCATCAGTATAGCATAGTCAGGGCCGTGTAATAATGAGGGATTGGTTTGAAATGAGTCAGGTTCGGCCGAGCACACGGCGCATGAGTGCGCGCTCTTCGACGCCGAATGCGCCCAGCAGCCACAGCGCGGCTATGTACAGCGGCGGCGCGGCTAGGAGCGCCGCCAGGGTGAGGAGCGACGCACGCGTATCGATACTGCGGATCGCCAGCATCGCCGCGCCCATCAGCAGTGCTGCGACGGCCGGGCGCCAGGCGAGCGAAATCAGTGGCGGATCCAGCTGTTCACGACGTAGAATCGGCAAAAAGACCAGCAGCAGAACGACTTCGGAAAGCAACGTAATCGCGCTCGCGGCGTACAGGCTCCACTCCGGCATCAGCAGGTAGCGGCTGAACCACGGCACCGCCAGCAGGTTGGCCAGCAGATTGAAGGCCGCGCCAATCATGAAAGCGCGGGTAATAGCGCGCTGCCGATTGACCGCAATTAGGACGTATTGCAACAGGCCATTGGCAAACGAGAGCGGCAAGAACCAGGCCAGGATCGACAATGCATTCGCAGATACAGGCAGATAATCGCCGGCGTTACGACGCGCGAACAGTTGGACGAGATCCGGCGCCAACATCATCAGCCCGACCGAGATAGGAAACGCCAGGAGCAGCAAGGCCTGCAGTGTGCGATTCTGAGCCAGCGCCAGCCCGCTACGCTCGCCATCGGCGCGGCGCGATAGCAGAGGGAAGACCGCAAACGTAACCACGGGCGGCAAAATAGTCGCGATGCTGATGATCTGGTAGGCCAGGTTATACTGCTGCACCAGCAGATCGCCCGAGCCGGTAGCAAAAGCTTTGATGATAAAGGTATCGAAGCGAAAGAAGACCGCGTTGAGCAGATTATTGAACATGAGCGGCAGCGCGAGCGGAACAACCAGGCGTATGAGTTGGCGATCCCAGACGATCGTCGGCCGAAAGAAATCGCGTGTTTGCAGCACAAAGTACACAAGCGCGGTGAAGCTCGAGACCGCGAAGGCCGCCCAGGCCAGCCCGATAATCCCGAACCCAAGCGCCAGCACGCCCACACGGGCCAGCATACTTACAATAGCGGTAACAACCTCAACGACGGCCGGCGTCTCCATGCGCTCGGCAGCGTTGTAGAGCGCCGTGACAGCGCTGGAGTAGGCGCCGGGAATGAGTGTGAGAATGAGAATCCAGATCGCCTGCTGGCCGATCGGGGAGATCGCCTCGCCGAGCTTGAGCGCCGCAAGCAGCCCATATGCGCCAATCAGCAGCGCAGCGACTGGCACCGCGCCCACCAGCACCAGCACACCGCGCAGTGCCAGCGTGGCGCCAAAGTAGCGCCGCGCGGCGCCTGGGTCGCGCGCGACCTCGCGGGTCAGCAAGACGCCAAGGCCAAACTCGGTGAACGTTCCGAGAATCTGAACCACGAACAGGGCCGCGAAGGTGTAGGGACCGATATCGGCGCCGCGCAGCGTGTCGAGCAGCACGAAGGCGAAGAGCAGATCGAGCGCGCGAACGACCAGGCGTAACACCAGGGGGACCGCACTATTCTTCACTACCCGACGCGCGGTGTTGCCAGGATCTTCGCGGTAGAAACGCCGCCAGAGCAACGCGGCCAGCCCCAACAGCGGCAGCAGGGCGATCGTTCCGAACAGAAACAGCTTGATGCGATCGGTCAGCATACCAGCCGATTATAGCACGTCGCCGGACAGTCGCCAGTAGGCAGTAAGTAGAAGGCAGTAAGCAGTAAGCTATCGCTCTGCCGACTACCTCCTGCTTACTGCAGCACTGTCTACTGCTCTCGCTAAGGCTGTGTTCGATCGGCGACATTCGGGCGGGCCCCGAGCTGTACCGAAAGATCCTGCTTCTGTCCGTTCCTGGCCACAACCGTCAGTTTTACCTGATCGCCAGGCTGGGTCTTTAGCTCAAGAAAAGAGATAAGCTCGTCGGATGAGCTAACCGGTGTGTCATTCACTGCCACAAGAATCGCCTGCCCGTTGAGCCCGGCCTTGGCAACCGGACTGTTGGCATCGCTCGGCTGGATCAACACACCGGCGCTCGGAAGATTGTTCTCCTTTGCTGCCAGCGTTGTCACATCTTTCAGGCCCACGCCAAGGTACGGGTGGTCGTAATGACCCTGTCCAATCAGCGCCTGCGACACTTTCTTGATCAGGTTGACCGGTACGGCAAAGCCAATCCCCGAGTTTGTGCCGCTCTCCGAGAGGATCGCCGTGTCCATGCCAATGACCTGGCCACTCGCGTTCAGCAGCGGGCCGCCAGAGTTGCCTGGGTTGATCGCCGCATCGGTCTGTATGGCGCCGCCGATCTGATAATGGTAGTTCGGATCTTCCTCAATCGTCCGGCCGATCGCGCTCACGATTCCGGTGGTGACGGTGCGATCCTGGCCGAGCGGGTTGCCGATCGCGATGGTGCGCTGCCCAACCTGTACTTTATCAGAGTCGCCTAGCTCGACCGGCTTGGCATCCTGGGGCATCTCGTCAACTTTCACGACTGCAATGTCGCTGTCGGCATCAGCGCCAACAACCTGGCCGATGGTCTCGAAGAGACCGGTGAAGGAAACGCGCACGCGGCCGTTCTGGCTGTCGGCGATGACATGGTTGTTGGTGATGATATACCCTTTTGAGTCGATCAGCCATCCGGAGCCGAGGCCCTGGCCAGTTACGATTCGCACAACGGCCGGGCCGACGCGTGAAAATACATCGGCGACAATCTGATCTTCGGCGGCGATCTGCTGGCGAGCATTCTCCAGCGCCGGCGCTGGCTGAGATACGGGTTGCGCCACGCGCGTGGCAGCGCTAGGCGCGAGGGCGACGCTAGGTGCAGTCGCTGCTGGCGCCGTAGCCGCCGGTACGCT
>DATFXE010000179.1:0-10597 GCA_035258585.1 Roseiflexaceae bacterium
GGCGGGTCACGCAATGGCGGCACGGCGCCCGCCAGCGAGGTGCGCTTTTTGCTGCGCGGGCTGGAGCTGGCTCGGCCGGGCGGGCATGTGGCGCTAGTGCTGCCGAGCGGTGTGCTGGCCAATGAGCGGCTGCGCGCCATCCGCGCCGACCTGCTGGCCCACCACACCGTGCTGGCGATCATCGCGCTACCGCGCGAGACATTTCGGCATACTGGCACCAGCGCGGCCTGCAGCATCGTGTTGCTGCGCAAGGCGCCGGCGCCGCCAGACCACCAGGTGTTCTTCGCTCTGCCCGCGCGGCTCGAGGATCTACCAGAAGCGGCGGCCGCGTACCAAGCCGAGACAAGAGACGTGAGACAAGGAGACCTGGAGACAGGGAACGCTGACAATCTTCGGTCTCCTGTCTCCTGTCTCCGGTCTCACTTCCGGCTCCCACAGAGTACGGCCATGGCGCGGCGGCTGGATGCATCATTCTGGCGGCCGGATCACCGCGCGCTCGTGGAGCGATTGGCCGCGCGCCATCCCCTGCAACCGCTTGGCGAGCTGATCGATCGGCGCCGAACACCCGACGAAGGCAAGGGTGAGCTCATCCCCGGCGACCATGTGCGGCCCTCGCGTGGCGAGGCCAAAGGTCCCAGCTTGCCATACGAGTACTATCAAACACGCGAATTCATGGCTGCCGGCTACAACTACGCCGCGTTCGAACGCTGTGACGAGCGCGCCTATCGGCGACTGCGGCGCACTGCGGTGCGCCAGTATGACATTCTGGTGTCATGCGCGGGTGTGGGCGGCGCGGGCCGCGGCCGGGTCTGCCTGGTAACGCATGAGCCTGGGCCATCCTGCACCGGCGATGTGCTGATTCTGCGTATCCAACGGCCGGACCCAATTTTTTTGTACATGTTTCTGCGCTCGCAAGCCGGCCGCACGCAGCTGCTGCGCCTCCAGAACGGGGTCGGCACAGCCAACCTGAGCGCCGACGAACTACTACAAGTCGAGGTACCACTGGTGGCCGAGGCGACCCAACGCGACGTGGCGGCGCGCTACAGCCCGATCGCCGCGGCCCATGACGCTGCAATGATGGCGGCACGAAGCGGCGACATCCCTGGCTTCGCGCGCGAGCAGGCGCGGGCCGAGCGACTGCTCAGCGATTTGGCCCAGGAGGTCGAAGCGCTGCTGCTAGGATAACTGTCGGCGGGGAAAGAGCGAATCGAGAGCTCACCGCGCGAGCCTGATGAGTATGACAATCAGACTTTGCCACAGAAGCCACAGAGATCGTAGAGGTTAATGATCCAACTCTTGATCGCTGTGGCCTCTGTGTTCTCTGTGGTAAGTGAAATCTCATTGTAGTGGTAGACCAACGTCCAGATTAAATCGGCTATAATGTCAGGCAGATACAGTCGAACGAGGGGGCGCGCGATGTCACAGGTGCAGGTCTCTCAACACCCGTTGGTGCAGCACAAGCTGACTCTGCTGCGCCGCACCGTCACCGAGCCGAAGAAGTTCCGCGAGCTGGTGCGCGAGCTGTCGCAGTTACTGCTGTATGAAGCAACGCTCGACCTGCCGCTCAACCCGCTGACGATCGAGACGCCGCTGGCGCCGCTGGAGGGCCGGCAGATCGGCGTCCAGCTTGGGCTGGTGCCGATCTTGCGCGCCGGGCTGGGTATGGTCGACCCGATCCTGAATCTGATCCCGACCGCGCATGTCTGGCACCTGGGCTTGTACCGCGACCACGCCACACTGGAGCCGGTCACATACTACAACAAGCTGCCCCCCGAGGCCCAGGTCGATCTGTGCCTGGTGCTCGACCCCATGCTGGCAACCGGCGGCTCGGCGATCGCCGCGGTCGATATCCTGAAGCAGTGGGGCGCCGAGAAGATCAAGTTCCTGGGTCTGATCGCGGCGCCAGAGGGCGTCGCGGCCCTCTCCAGCGCCCACCCTGATGTCCCCATCCACCTGGCTGCGCTGGACGAACGCCTGAACGACAAGGGCTACATCGTGCCAGGGCTGGGCGACGCAGGCGACCGGCAGTTTGGAACGGGCTGACAAGATGACAAGATGACAAGATGACATTATCAAGTATCATCTTGTCATCTTGTCATCTTGTCAGGGTTGAGGCTTGCTTTGGCTATAGGTACGATTGCTCTTCTTGTGCTCACGTTCTTCGCCGCGTTCGCGATCACGGCCCTGCTGACGCCGATAGTGATGCGGCTGTGCGAGCGGCGCGGCTGGCTGGCGCGCCCCGGCGGCCGGCGGCTACACGCCCGGCCGACTCCCAACGTGGGCGGGATCGCGATCTACGCTGGCTTTGTGCTGGCGCTGCTGGGCACGTTCGCGTTCGATCCGCTCCTGCCGCGCTCCGATTTCGAGCAGCTGCGCCTGGCCCTGCTGCTGGCCGGCGGCACGCTGATCTTCCTGGTGATGTGGCTGGACGACGTGCGCGAGCTGCCGCCGCTGCCCAAGTTCGTGGCCCAGTCGCTGGCGGTGCTGATCGCGGTCGGGCCGTTTCTGTGGGACCATACGCTCTATCCGCCCGGCGACCAGGCCCGCGGCATCATCCTGACCGCCTTCAAGTTCCCGTTTGTCCAGCAGGTCAACCTCTACAACCTCAGCCCCTGGCTGGCGATCGTCGCGACGATCTTTTGGGTCGGTTGGATGACCAACACGATCAACTTCGTGGATGGGATCGACGGGCTGGCGGCGGGCGTCTCGCTGATCGCCGCGCTTGCGCTGGCCTTCAACGCGCTGCGCCAGGACCCGCCGCAGGCGACGATCGCGCTGCTGCCGCTGGCGCTGGCTGGGGCGTGCGCCGGCTTCCTGCTGTTCAACTTCCCGCCGGCGCGGATCTTCATGGGCGATAGCGGCGCGGAGTTCCTGGGCTATATCCTGGGCGTCAGCGCGATCATCGGCGGGGCCAAGCTGGCGACGGTGCTGCTGGTGCTGGGCGTGCCGATCCTGGATGTGGCCTGGCTGATCGTCTCGCGTGCGGTGTCAGGCCGCTCGCCGGCCCAGTCTGGGCGCGACCACCTGCACCTGCGGCTGCGCGATCTGGGCTTCTCCACGCGCCAGATCGTGATCTTCTACTACGCGCTCAGCGCCAGCTTCGGCGTGCTGGGCATCTCCGGCGCCGAGCCGCGCCTGAAATTGCTGGCGCTGGCGATCCTAGCGCTGCTCGCCGCCGGCGTGATCGTCTACGTCTCGCGGCGAGCTGCGGCGACTGCGGGGTAGGCGCACGGTTAGTGGTTTGGAATTCCCAAATAGACCCTCAGCTATTTCTCGACTACCTATTTCACATATCACAGGTGTATGCCTGTTCACCACAGTGAACGCACCCGACCCCTCCGACGCTGAGCGTCTTCAGGACGAGACCAGTCGTTCCCGCAGCTGCTGCTCATAGAAGGCGCGGGCCTGCTCAAGCACGTGGATCATCGCCGGCGCCACGACATCGCGAAGTGTCGCAGCATCCGGCGGCGTGTCCGGCTCGAATGCGCGCCGGGCGAGCAGCGCGACCACATCAGCCTGGGCCTCAAGCGGCACGCGATCCGCGTCCAGGGAGAAACTGCTCGACAAAGGCGGCGCCGGTCACCATTGCACTGAACGCGTAGGCCTGCACCGCAAGGTCGGCGTCGCTACGCATCAGGCCCAAGCTGCGCAGCAAGGTGATGAACTCCTGGGCACTTGTCAGCTGCTGACTCTGCTGGGCGATGCTGCTCTGGGTCAGCTTGCCGAGCAACGCAACATCTCTGGTGAACAGGGCGCGTGCCAGCGGTCGGCTACGGACGATAAGCGTCTGCGCCCGCAGGAAGCGATGCAGCAGCGCCTCGGATGGATCAGCCTGTATACGAGCGATGAGTATGTGCCAGACAGCCAGCAGCTCGCGTAGCAGGACCGACTCGAACAGCGCCTGCTTGGTCTTCCAATGTAGATAGAGCGTGCCGGTTCCAATTCCGCCTGCTGGGCGATGTCATCGGCGGACCACCGACAATCAATGGTGCTGAACGATGAAACGTTGCACAGCTACAAGGCTGAAACCGCTGGCTCAGCGATGGACATGTTAGAATAGTATACTAGCAGGTATTCAGCCGTCGCGGTGAGCCGGGAAGTCTGGTCGGCGCGCGTTTGCGAGTCCGCGAACGCGCCCATATGTTGTGCCGTTTGGAAAGGTTCACCGACGGTCATGACCGCAACAATCACCCTTATCGTCAGTCTGCTGGTAGTCGTCGTGGCGCTCTCCGCGCTCGCCACGCGCCTGGCGCTGCCCTCCCCGATTGTGCTGGTGGTAGGTGGCGTGCTATTGAGCTTTCTGCCTGGCCTGCCGACGATCGACCTCGCGCCTGACCTCGTCCTGTTCCTGTTTCTGCCGCCGCTGATCTACGCCTCTGCCTGGCAGACCTCCTGGCGCGAATTCCACGCCAATGTGCGGTCGATTTTAGTGCTTGCGATTGGGTTGGTGCTAGTGACCACCACCCTGGTGGCAGTGGTGGCTCATTATCTGGTTGGCCTGCCGTGGGGTGTGGCGTTTGTCTTAGGTGCGATTGTCTCGCCTACCGATGCAGTCGCGGCCAGCGCGACCGCGCAGCGTCTGGGGCTCTCACGGCGGATCGTGACCGTGCTGGAGGGCGAGAGCATGGTCAACGATGCGACTGGCCTGGTGGTCTACCGCTTTGCCGTGGCTGCGGTCGTCAGCGGCCTGTTCTCCCTCGGCGCAGCCAGTCTTCAGTTTGTGGTGGTCAGCGTGGGCGGCTTGCTCGTGGGGCTGGCGCTGAGCTGGCCGATCGCCCGACTCCATCGCGCGCTGGACGATGCGCCTCTAGAGATCACCATTACCTTGGTGACGCCGTTTGTGGTGTATCTGTGTGCCGAAGCGGTGCATGTGTCAGGTGTGCTGGCGGTGATGTCCGCCGGACTGTATCTCAGCCGGCAGTCGGCGCGCTTTTTCTCATCCACGACCCGCCTGCAGGCGAATGCGGTGTGGGAAGTGCTGGTGTTTCTGTTGAATGGGCTGCTGTTCGTGCTGATTGGGCTGCAATTGCAGCGCATTCTCACGACCATCGCACCGTGGCCCTGGCCGCTGATGCTTGGCAATGCAGTCGCCATCTGTCTGACGGTGATCCTGACACGGGTCGCATGGGTCTTTCCCGGGACGTACCTGCCACGCATGCTGAGTGTGCGGCTGCGCCAGGCCGACCCATACCCCGGCTGGCGCAATGTGCTGCTGATCGCCTGGGCCGGGTTGCGGGGTGGCTTGTCGTTAGCGGCCGCGTTCGCGCTGCCGTTGACCATCGCGAGTGGGGTGGTGTTTCCCGAGCGCGACCGGATCATCTTTTTGACCTTCTGTGTGATCGTGGCGACCTTAGTGGTGCAGGGCCTGGGCCTGGTTCCCTTGATTCGCATCCTGGGGCTGCGGGCCGATCTCGCGGCGGCAGAGGAGTTACAGTACGCACGCCAGGTGGCGATCCGCGCGGCATTGGACCGCTTTGATGCCCAGGCGAGCAACGATGGAGTGTCCGAAGCGTTTCTGGAAGACCTGCGTATGCACTATGAGGAGAAGCTGCGACACATCTCGGGCCCGCTCGACGGCAGCGGGCCCGAGGAGGATCCCACGCCAGCACAGAACCAGCTCCGTCGTGCGATCATCGCCGCCGAACGGGCGGCGGTAATACAACTGCGCGACCAGGGGCGGATCGCGGACGATGTGCTGCGGACGATTGAGCGCGAACTGGACCTCGAAGAGCAGCGCCTCAGTCACTGAGAAACAGTGGCAGGTTTCCATGCTACTGATGTCCCCATCAGCGTTGGTGACTGGCGCGGCGCCGGTGCTGTGGGACGGTTGCTCCGTCGCGCCGCTGGCAAGCCGTGGTGGCATTCGGCATAGCTGGCGGGCCGGCACGCCGTCGCGATCGGAACGACGATGGCGCAAGTGATTGCAACCTTCAGCGATTTCGTCTATCTGGCCCGACCAGCAAAGTATGAAAGGCTTCTTTGACCGTATGAATGCATCGCCGACGCCGATCGCGAGCGCACCCGCGCCTCGCCCCATCGCCCTCTTACTTCTCATCGTCACCACGTTTGTGCTCGGTCTGGGGCTATTCCTCAGCAGCGGCGCGGCGCACACCTGGTGGGAAGTGCTGACGCTGGGTGTCGTCGAAGGGCTCACCGAATTCTTGCCGATCTCCTCGACCGCGCACCTGCTCATCACCGCCGACCTGCTGCACTTCTCGAATAGCATCGGCGGCACCTTCGAGATTTTCATCCAGCTCGGCGCGATCCTGGCGGTCGTGCTCTACTACGCGCGTGACCTGCTTGCGCAGGCGCGCGCACTGCCGACGAGTGCGCCGATCCGTCGCTTCTGGCTGAGCATCGTGCTGGCCTTCCTGCCCGCTGCTCTCGTCGGTTTGGCGCTTCGCAAGTGGATCAAGGCGGTGTTGTTTGCCGCGCCGGCGGTGATCGCCGCGTCGCTGATCCTGGGCGGTCTGGTGCTGATTGCCGTTGAGTTGCTCCTGCGCCGGCGTGCGACGACGACCGAGGCCGAGGAGGTTTCGTTCGGCCAGGCGCTTGGCATCGGCGTGGCGCAACTCTTCGCGCTGATTCCTGGCGTCTCGCGTTCTGGCGCATCGATCGTCGGCGGGCTGCTGAGTGGCCTCGACCGCCGCGCGGCGACGACGTTCTCATTCTACCTGGCGATCCCGACCCTGGGCGCGGCCACGATCGTCGACCTGCTCGGCAGCCTGCATCAGGTCACGGCTGACGACCTGGCGCGACTGCTGGTCGGGACGCTGGTCGCATTTGTCGTCGCGTGGCTGAGCATCGGCTGGCTGCTGCGCTATGTCGCGAGCCATAGCTTCATCGCCTTCGGAATCTACCGCATCGCCGCCGGCGCGCTGATTCTGGGTTTGCTCGCGGCTGGCCTCATGACCTAGCGCGAGCACTCCCGCGCATGCCCGGCGCCATCGACGCGGATCAGGTGCATGCTGCCGGCCACGCGCGCACGCCACAGCGCAGACGCGGCACGTAGATTGCGTGTCCAGACACACCAGCGCCGCTGGCGCCTATAGACGAATGGATCGAAGGGCCGATGCTCCAGTTCCTACAACAGCTGCTCGCATCCTATGGCTATCTGGCCGTGGCCCTTGGGGTCATGGTCGAGAGCATGGGGATTCCCATCCCGGGCGAAACGATGCTTCTGCTCGCGGCCGCCTATGCCGGCGCTGGCGGCCTGGATCTGCGCGGCGTGATCGCCGCGGCGGCGCTTGGGGCGATTGTGGGCGATAGCATCGGCTACGAGATCGGACGGCTCGGGGGCCGGGCGCTGCTCCAACGCTATGGCCACATCCTGCACCTGAGTAAGCGCCACCTCGCCCGCGCTGAGGCATTCTTTGCGCGCCACGGCGACAAGACCGTGTTCTTCGGCCGTTTTACCGCCTTCCTGCGGGCCTTCAGTGCCTTCCTGGCGGGGGTCAATCGGATGCCCTACCGTCGTTTCTTGCTCTACAACGCCGCTGGCGGCATCCTCTGGGCCATCACCTTTGGGCTGTTAGGGGCGGCGTTCGGCAGCCAGTGGCCGCTGATCGAGCGCTGGGCTGGGCGCGCCGGCTTGCTCATCGCCGCTTTGCTGCTGCTGATCGTGCTCGCGGGGTTCCTCGCGCGCTGGGCCATGCAGCACGAGACCGAACTGCGCGCCCGCTGGGCCGCGTTGGTGGCCCATCCAAAGGTCGTGGCCTTGGGCACGCGCTTTGCGCCCCAACTGGCGTTTTTGCGGGAGCGCCTCTCACCCACGGGCGAGCTGGGCCTGGAACTAACGATTGGTGTTGTGCTGATTGTGTTGGGGAGCTGGCTGTTCGGCGCCATCGCCGAAGATGTGGTGCATGGCGACCCACTGGTGCAGATCGACCAGGCAGTCAGCCAGTTTTTGCATGCCCATGCCGAACCGCCTTTCACCGCCGCGATGGTGGCGATCTCACTCGCGGGCAGCTATCTGATCGTCGGGGCAAGCCTGCTCATCGGGGGCGTCCTGGCCTGGCGGCGCCAGTGGTATGACTTAAGTATGCTTGTCCTGGCCGTCGGGGGAGGCGAACTGATCAACCTACTGCTCAAAGCGCTGTTTGCCCGCCAGCGGCCGACCTTTCCCGATCCGCTCGTGACGCTGACGAGTCCCAGTTTTCCCAGCGGACATGCGATGGCATCGATGATCTTCTACGGGCTGATGGTCTATCTGATCGTGCGGCGCGTGCGCGTGTGGCGCTGGCGAGTACTGGTAGCGATAATTGGAGCGATCCTGATCCTCCTGATTGGCTTCAGTCGCATCTATCTGGGTGTGCATTATCTGAGCGACGTGCTTGGTGGCTACGCAGCCGGGTTCGTCTGGCTGGTGTTCACTATTACCGGTGTTGAGACGCTCCGCCGCCGCCGAGAGTCGGCCACGCATCGAGCGACCGCATCGGATGCACCTCCAGCACAACCGAACGGTGTCTCATGACGGCAGACGGAGGGGTGCGCAATGGCCGATCGCACTGAACGCGCGCAAGATGTGGCAGAGACGCAGCCGATTGCATTGTCACATTGCACCTGGGTACATCCAATGACACCGCACGAGCCCTTGGTATTCCGCTCGACCTCGACGCTGCCAGCGCCGTTGTCGCTCAGCGCATCCCCACACCGATCGATGTCGGCGAGGTGGTGCCGCTCTCGCACGCAGGCAGCACACCGTTGACCGCCGTGCCGGGGCAGGGTAAAGTTTTCCTGCACGCGCTGACGCTGGGGCTCAATGTGGCGTTCGCGCGCCTGGCGACCGATGTAGCGCAACGCCAGCGCTGGGGTAAGCTGACCTATGCCGCCGCTGCGATCGAGGCGCTCAGCAAGTTCGAGCCAGTGCCAATCACGCTACACCTCTCCGGGATCGACGGCTCGCAGATGGCTGAAGCGATAGAAAGCCTGACGTGTCAGGCTCTACAACTGGCCATCGTCAATCTGCCGCTCTTCGGCGGCACGCTCCAACTGCGTCTGCCTGGCGCAGCAGTTGGGGATGGGCGCTGGACATGGTGATAATCGAAGCGCTAGAGCCGGCGCAGCTGCGCACGCTGGTCGAGGGCTTGCTGGCCGCGGTCAGCCGGCTAGCCGAACGCGTGGGTGGGGCGGCACCTGAGTCGGTGTCGGCGGCGACGAACAGCGATGAAGCGCTGGGGTTTGCGCTGCCAGGCCTACGCCGCTACACCGTCCACTCAGCGGTGATCGAGACTCCCAAACCCGTGAAGGTGACGCTGGATGGCGAAGTGCGCGCGCAGACGGCGGTGCTGGTGCGTGTTGCCCCAGAGCCACTGCTGGTGCTCTTGCTGCCCCAAGCGCGCCCCCTGGCCTGAGCGAGCATCGGGCAGCAACCTCAGTTCCCGTGAGGCTCAAATAGTTCGATAGGATTGCCAGCCGGGTCGTCGAGCAGGATTTGCTTGCCACCGTTGCCGATAACAATATCATTGCGGAAGTGCGCCCCTGCCTTGCGCAATGTCTCCACTTCGGCGGCAAGATCCGAGACCTGAAGTTGGATACGGTTCCAGCCACCCGGCTCCGGTTTACGGCCATCCGGCATGGGTTGGGCTGCTCCGCCCCCGCCTGTTGGTGTGTTCAACATCAGGCGGAGGTTGCCACGCGCCAGGCTTGCGAAACCAGGGGCGGGGTGAAGTACGACGCTGAAACCGAGCAGTTGCGTGTAGAAGGCGATCGCTGCGTCGACGTCATCGACGATATACCGAACGCTTACAGTAGTCATTGTTGTCCCCCCTTACGTTCTGAGCCGCGTTTGTTACAGTGTGCAAAATAGGGCCTTGTGCCTCAGTCTAGCTCGATAAGCAATTTCGACACCGCTCCTTACCGTAGCAGATGGGTCGCGAAGCCGACCAGCCCGCCGCCAAGCACAAGCCAGGCCGAATTGACCTTGAGGCGGATGAGCAATAGCGCCGCCGCGGCCGCCAGTAATGCGCTCAGCCAATCGACGATCGCGGCACGACCCAATACTATTGTGACCCCCGCCATGAGCCCCAGTGCCGTGATATTCACTCCATCGAGTAGCGCACCCATCCAGGGTGAAGCACGCAGGCGGGGAATGAGCGGATTGACCGCTGCCACGAAGACGAACGACGGCAGAAAGATCCCCACCGTCGCCAGAATCGCTCCTGGCAAGCCCGCCAGGATATAGCCAATGAAGGTCGCTGTGGTGAACACTGGACCCGGCGTAAATTGCCCGACCGCGACCGCATCCAGGAGTTGCTGGTTGGTCAGCCAGTGGGTGCGCACCACCAGGTCGTTGCGCAAAAACGCCAGCAGCACGTAGCCGCTGCCGTAGAGCACCGCGCCGATCTTGAGGAAGATCAGGAACAGTTGCGTCAGGCTGACAGATGCCGTAGCCTGGAGCGCGACGGCGTGGGCCGTCGCGCCTCCTATCAGCGGCAACACCGCTATCGCAGCGCCGCGCCGCGCCAGACGTCGCCAGTTCTTGACTACCATCACAAACAGGCCACCGCCGACCAGCAGGGCGATCTCGTTGATGCCGAGCAGGTAGAGCGCCAGCGTGGCCAGGCCGACCGCCGCGAGAAACGGCCCTTTCACTGCT
>DATFXE010000180.1:0-10492 GCA_035258585.1 Roseiflexaceae bacterium
TATGAAACCGGTGTCAGATTGACCAAAGCGGCGATGGCCGAAATTGAAGCCCAGGTCGCACGGCTGCCAGGGCTAGACAAATGGTTCCTTGACATTACGCCCGCAGCTTGCCGGGATGGTTAATTATTTTCGAGTCCCTTAGACCCGTTTCCTGCCACCTGCGGCCTGAAGCTTGCATCATGATTGATTGCTGGCATTAGTATAATCAGTTCGCGTGGGAGCGGCAAACGGTGTTCGCTCCCTCACGTCGGTATGGCCACCGCGTATATCCTTGCCTGGCCCCTTGACATCCATGACGCGCCGTGTTATACTCTGGCTATAACGCGCTGCGTTATAAGTTTGATGTGTTGAAGCGTAACATTTATCGAGAGGTGCTGTGATGACCGAGGAAGTCGAAGTCAAGGTCCGCGAGATGGCCGAGGAAGGCAAAGAGGCCGGCGGCTCGTTTGTCGAGCTGCTGCGCAAGGTCATGCTGGCGGGCATCGGCGCAGTGGCGATGAGCCGGGACGAGACCGAGCAGTTTGTGGGCAAGCTGGTCGAGCGCGGCGAGATCGCTCAGAAGGATGCCGAGAAGCTGCTGCACGACGTTCAGTCGCGCCTGCGCCAGAGCCGGCCCGATGTCCAAGGCCAGGCCGAGAAGGTCACGGCGCGCGCCCAGCAAGGCATGGAGGATTTTCTGAACCGGCTCAATATTCCTTCCAAGCGCGACATCGAGGATCTCAGCGCCAAGATCGCTCAGCTTGCCGCGCGGGTTGAGGAGCTGCGCAAGCAGTAATTCGCCCAGCGTCAGCGATCTGACACACAGCCGGCGTGCCGAAAGAGGCGCGCCGGCTTTTGTTCATGGACAAGATCGGCGTTCTCATGTAGGATTAGGATATCCATCTCGCTTGAAGGAACACCTATATGAAACGACACGGTCTTGTCACGCTTGTAATCGTCGTTCTGCTTGGCGTGCCCGCGGATATTCCGCCTGGCCCGCGCGCCGGGTTGGCCGCGCCTGTCGCCGACTTCGAGACTAGCGCGACGGCAGTTGGCCCTGGCTTTATGCTGCGGGGCTCGGACACCAGCGCCGCGCTGGCCGGCAAGTATCCCAGCATTGTTGGCTCGGGGACTGGCGTTCATATGCTCTCGAATACCAACCAGCAGGTGCTGTACTGGTCGAAACAAGATACAGCCGCCAGCGCCAACGGCCCAACCCGTATCGGCTCCAGCGGCGGCGATACCGACTATACCGAGGCGGCGATTGGCGCTGGGCCGGGTGGAACGCTGTACGCGGTCTATATCGTCCAAAACAGCCACATCTCCATGCGACGTAAGCCAATCAACGTCGATTGGGAGCAGCCGCAAGTGATCTACCGGGCCAAAGGCTTCATGGCCTATCTCGATATAGCCGTCACCCCCGACGGCCAGATCTTCGTGGTTTGGAACGAAGGCGGCGCCTACCGCTTTGTGCGTTCGAGCAACCGCGGCGTCACCTGGTCGAGCGTGCGTGGCGTCTCCTCGCGGACGCCGTACAAGCCGATCGCGATCACCGCAGGAGCGAATAATCAGGTGATGGCGGCTTTCGGCAGCAGCAATGGGCATGTGTATGCCGCGATCTGGAATGGCGTCTCCTTTATCACGAGCGACGTGACGCCGTATCGGCGCAGCAGCGATTTCTTCGCCTTCGCCCAGCCGGTGGTGGCGCCTAACGGCAAGATGTATGTCGCCTTCAGCAGCGCCGGCACTAATCCGGCGCTGTATTATGCTGAGCGGCAGGCCAACGGCAGCTGGGCGATTTCGAAGCTGGCATCCGGCGGGGTGTACGGCTCGATCGGCTTTCACGCCGACGCGCAGAGCAATCTGCATCTGACCTGGGCGGGCAACTTTTCCGGTCGCTGGCAGCTGTACTATGCGTTTAAGCCGGTGTTCGGCGGCTGGCAGCCGATCATCAGGGCGCCAGGGGTGAATAACAAAATTATCGCCGATGTCGATAACTCCTCGACCATCGGCACACGCGTGTATAACCACGCCATCTTCGAGGTGTTCGACGGCGATAACACCGCGCTGCGCTACCAGCAATTTTCGGCTGCTTCGAGCGTGTTGAGCGCCCGGGTAGTGCTGGACAATGGCGCCGCTATCACCAATAGCAGTCGCGTGTCGGTCAGCTTTGTCGATGTGTCGGGCAATCCCGACAGCGTGCACTACCACTGGGATGGCTTTCCGACTGCCGCCGACCGCTGGGTTGCGTTCGCCAACCCGCTCGCGATCGACGGGCCGCCCGGCATCACGCCCGATGTTTGCGGCGCGCATACGCTCTATGCGCAAGTGGGGCGCGCCGGCAGCGTGCAAACGCCGCCCTCGCAGGATTCCGAGATCTTCGACACCGGTGTCCAGGCGCAGGTGCTTGCGCTCAACCCGAACCTGGCCAGCCTACCGACGAGCGATGTCGCTCCCGGCCCTGGCAGTCCAGGGGCGAGCGACGGCGACCCGCGCTACACCCGCGAGCGGCGCTTCTTCCTCAGCATCAACGGCCAGGTTGACTGCGCGCACTTGAAAGAGTTCAGCATCACCGGCGGCGCGCCGGTAGGATTTAACGGCGCCGACCAATACCACCGCGCGCTCGCTCTGCCGGGCGATGTCGCGCCGGGCGATAAGACGTTCGATGTCCAGGTCGCCGACCAGCTCAACAATCAGAAAAGCTGGTCGTTCACCCTGACCTACGACCCAGCCAATACCGACACGACTGGTACGCTGTCGAACACCCGCGGCCTGCCGGTGCTTGGCGCGGGCGGCAGCTTCCGCGCCGACGACGCCAACAGCATCATTCGATCGCTGTCGTTCAAGGGCATCAGCGTCACCGACAACCTGTACGGCCAGCGCGAGCAGCTCCCGAGAGGCCGGCAGTTCTGGGGCCTGCTGATGGCGAATACCATCTCGCCGACGGTTACCGCCGACGATCCCGGCCTGCAATGGTACCCGCTGCGCGTGCCGGCGCCAAGCGACACCTTTACCGTCACCTGGGATGTGTTTAGCGGCCTGGGCTTCACAACCGATCTGTCCAACCGGCCCGGCGACTACTATGTGTATGCGCGCTTCCTGGATGGCGCGGGCAATCCTTCGAAGGACGCGCTGAAGGCCAAGGTGACACTGCTGCCCGGCTACTCGCTCGCCGACAGGCGGCTGCCAGCGGTACAGCGCTAGTACCTGGGACGCGGCTGTATTTGTCACAGAGACCATAGAAACATCTGTGACAGCAAACACCGATTCGCTCCTTGCCCTGCCCGCATGCGGCGTGCTATACTACTCGTTACCCTTCAAAGAGTCAGCCGCCATCCGCGAACGAGAGGAGCTACGCAGTGAAAGCTGTCGTGATGGCCGGAGGCGAAGGCTCGCGCCTGCGCCCTCTGACGATCAATCGTCCCAAACCGATGGTTCCGATTGTTGATCGCCAGGTGATGGCGCATATCATCGAGCTGCTGAAGATCCACGGTATCACCGATATCGTCGTCACAGTGCAGTACCTTGCCAATGTCATCCAGGATCACTTTGGCGACGGATCGGCGCACGGCGTGCATATCGAGTACTGCCTGGAAGATCAGCCGCTCGGCACCGCCGGCAGCGTCAAGAACGCCGAGCGCATGCTCCAGGAGCCGTTCCTGGTCATCTCAGGCGACGCGCTGACCGACTTCAATCTCACGCAGATCATCGACTTTCACGGCGAGCACGGCGGCCTTGCCACGCTGACGCTCACGCGCGTGCAGAACCCGCTCGAGTATGGCGTGATCATCGCCGACGAGCATGGCGAGATCAAGCAGTTCCTGGAAAAGCCCAGCTGGGGCGAGGTCTTCTCCGACACCGTCAACACCGGCATCTATGTGCTCGACCCCGAGATCTTCAAATACATCCCGCGCGGCAAGATCACCGATTGGTCGAAGGATGTCTTTCCGCAGCTGCTCAAGACGAACGACGCGCTGCTTGGCCATGTCGCCGAAGGTTACTGGACCGATGTCGGGACGATCGAAGAGTATATGCGCGCTAACCGCGACTATATGCTCGGCCGGGTCAACCTGCCGCGCGTCGGCAACAACGAGGGCGACGACCTGTGGGTCGAGGGCGATGCCGAGATTGGGCCGGATGTGCATTTCGACGGGCCGGTGTTCCTCGGTCATGGCGTGAAGATCAAGGGCGGCGTGATCATCCACGGGCCTTCGGCGATTCGCGATTACACAGTGGTAGACACGCGCGCGACGATCGACCGCTCGATCATCTGGCGCAACTCCTACATCGGCGAGCGGGCTGAGCTGCGTGGCGCGATCGTGCTGCGGCAGTGCAACATCAAGAGCCGTGCGGTGCTGTTCGAGGGCGCGGTCGTCGGCGACCAGACGATCATCAACGCTGGCGCGGTGATCGGCGCGAATGTCAAGATCTGGCCGAGCAAGGAGGTCGACGAGGGCGCGACGATCAGCTCCAGCATCATCTGGGGATCGCAGGGCCGAAGGGTGCTGTTTGGCCGCACCGGCATCACCGGGCTGGTCAATATCGACTTGACGCCCGAGTTCTGCGCCAAGCTCAGCGCGGCCTTCGGGGCCACGCTGCCGCGCGGCAGCATCGTCACAATGAATCGCGATGCGCACTACACCTCGCAGATGCTCAAGCGCGCGATGATCGCCGGCATCCCCTCGGCCGGCGTCCACGTCACCGATCTGCATAGCGTGCCGATTCCGGTCGCGCGCTTCATCACGCATGCGATCGACGCAGCTGGCGGCATCCACCTGCGGCTTTCGCCATTCGACAACCGGGTGGTCGACATCAAGTTCTTCGACCAGAGTGGGCTGGATATCGATACCAGCACCGAGCGCAGAATCGAGGGTGTGTTCTTTCGCGAGGATTACCGGCGGGTCTACTTGAACGAGATCGGCCGGATCGGCGACGCCGAAAATATCGTCGAGACCTACACCGACGCGTTCTTCAAGGCGCTGCGGCCGGAGGCACTGCCGACGATCGCGCGCGATTTCAACCTGGTGATCGACTACGCCAACGCCAATGTCTCGGGGATTCTGCCCAACATTCTGCGCCGGCTGGAGATCGACGTGGTCGAGCTGAACGCCAATCTCGACGACAACCGGCTGTTCCAGACTGCGCAGGAATTCGAGGAGGGCATGGGCCGGCTGGCGCGGATCACGCCGGTGCTGGACGCGCACATGGGCGTGCGGATCGACGGCGGCGGCGAGCGGCTGTTCCTGGTGGACGACGCCGGCCGGCGGCTGCACGGCACCCAGGCGCTGGCGGCGATCACGGCGCTGGCGATGGCGGTCAATGGCGGGGGCACAGTGGCGGTGCCGGTCACCGCGCCGCGGGCCTTCGAGGAGATCGCCTCGCGCTATGGCGGCAAGATCGTGCGCACCCGTGCCAATTTGGCCGCGCTGATGCAGACAGCCGCCGGCACCCGCGACATGCTGCTGCTCGGCGATGGCGCGGGCAACTATATCTTCCCCGGCTTCTACCCGATCGTGGATGGGAGCTTCGCGATCGTCAAGATTATGGAGCTGCTGACGCTGCACGACGCGCGGCTCTCGCAGGTGATCCACGAGCTACCACGCTACTACATGAGCCAGGCGCGTGTGCCCTGCCGCTGGGAGCACAAGGGCAAGGTCATGCGTATTCTCAACCAGCAGTACGTCGATCGCAAGCTCGAACAGGTCGACGGCATCAAGATCGACCTAGGCGACGAGTGGGTGTTGATTCTGCCCGACCCCGACGGCCCGTTCTTTCATATCATCGCCGAGGGCAGCAGCGAGGAGCAGGCCCGCGTGCTGACCGAAAAGTACGCCGGGCTGGTGACGGGCCTCCAGTAAGCGCGTTAGAACGTTCAAACGTTGGAACGTTCGAACGTTGGAACGTTCCAACGAGATTAGGACTCCGGCAAGACTCGCGTAGGACCTCCCCGATATACTTCTGATCGACAGGATTAATGCGCTGCCCGCTCTAACGTGGCTTGTAGCCTGCGGCAGCATGGTTCTCCTCAAGTGTTGGTGGTTTATGCGTTCGCCGCGCGGCGAACGCATAAACCACCAACACATAGAAGGTAAGTACCGCTGCGAATACTCAGATTGGACGAGTGCGTAACTCCTATCAGAGAGATATACAAAGTATAGATACCCGAAAGGAGGGCGGCCATGTCTGTCGCCGACCTCAAGGCGCGCTCGCAGCAGATCTTCGACATGTTCAACACCCACGACCCACATGCCGCCGCGGCCCATTTCGCCGAGGACGCCGAGCTGCGCGATGTGGCCGTGCCGCGGCCCGCGATCGGTCCGCGCCAGATCGCCGCCGTCTATGCCCGCCAGATCGACGCCATCCCCGACAGCGTCGTGCGCGTCGATCGCATGGTCGCCGAGGGCGATATGGTGGTGGTCGAGTGGACGCTCTCCGGCACGCACCGCGGCCGCATGATGGGTATTCCTGCCACGGGGAAGCATGTGTCCTTCAAGGGTGTCAGCATGTTGCGCTTTCGTAAGAATATGGTGGTGGCTGATACCCGAGTGTGGGATCTCGCCGGCCTGCTGCGCCAGATCGGGCTGCTGCCGGCGCCGGAGTAGCGCTAGTACATCGAATTCATTCGATCTAAGCCGTGGGAAACGCGATAAATCGCGTTGAGATTGCTTGATGAACACGTTTTTAACATGTTTGATGTCTGAGCCACATATTCATTTGTGGCGTGATGGAACAAAAGCAATGCAAACATTTGTTAATCGCAATCAGTCACAGACAGCACCGCGCCGTCTCGACATGCGTCGCTTCAACCCCAACATGATCGCTTACTACGAGACCGAGGGCTGGCGCGCGTACTACGATCGCAACTGGCTGCGTGCGTTCGGGCTGATGGTCCACTTGTCCGAGTCGCAGTTTCATATTCCGTTCCCGCGCTCGTTTCTGGCGGTTTATCACGTTATTCGGGCCTCGGTTGCCTTTGTGCCGCGCGATCACAATCTGGATCTGGTGCGGCGTCACCTGGAACGCTTCTACTATTTCGCCGCCGAGGCCAATGGAGGCGCATTCGACCCGCACGGGGTGGCCGATCTTGAGCTGCGCTACTGGGTTATCCATCGCGAGCTGGCCGAGACGACCGACGCCGATAAGCGCCCGCTGATCGAGTGTGTGGCCGCACTGCATGCAGCGCTGTTTAATCGTGCGCCGGCCGATATGTGGGAATCGGCCCGCAGCCGAGTGCAGGCCGCCGATGCGGTCGACCGGATCACCAGCCGCCGCTCGGTCGATCCGGCCGCCGATTGGGCGCTGGTCGAGTCGAGCCTGCGGCGCGCGTATGCGCAGGCGAAAGATGCGGCGAGCCGATCGAACGATTGAGCGATCATGTCGCATTGAAATAGGTCAGAATGATGGCGCATCGCACAAGGACACTGCATCATGTCGGCGAGCGGAAGTTGAAGGATGATATCTCCGCCTACTATGACGAAACCTGGCTCGACTACCGGCTGCTCTGGCTCGATCGGAATAATCTTTCGGTCCACTTCGGCTACGCCGATTCCACCGTCCACAGCCATGCTGAATCGCTGCTGAACATGAACTATGTGCTGGCCGAGCGGGCCGGCATTTGGGCTGGCCAGCGCGTGCTGGATGCCGGCTGCGGCGTCGGTGGCAGCAGTCTGTGGCTGGCCGAACATCGCGGTGCTGTGGTGCTGGGGATCACGCCTGCCGCTAGCCAGGTGGCGCGGGCCAGGCGCTTCGCAGCGACTCGCAATCTTGCAGATCGGGTCGCCTTTGAGCAGGCTGACTACACGCGCGCGCCATTTCCCGATGCCAGCTTTGATGTGATCTGGGCGCTGGAGAGCCTGTGCCACGCGCTGGATAAAGCCGCGTTCTACCGCGAGGCGGCCAGGCTGCTACGGCCTGGTGGGCGCCTAATTGTCGCCGAGTACATCCGCGCCGCCCGGCCGCTGGAATCCTTCGGCGAGCGGCTGCTTCACCAATGGCTGGATGGCTGGGCGATCGGCGATCTCGATACCGCGGCCGAGCATGCGCAGCACGCGCGTGCGGCTGGCTTTGTGCAATTCCAGCTTGAGGATGTGACCCAGAACACATCTCCGTCGCTGCGCCGTCTGTATCGGATGTCTTACTGGAGCTACCCGCTCGCGCTGCTTGGTCGCGCAGTCGGCGTTCGATCGGCCTTCAGCATGGCAATGTGATCGGCTCGCTGCGCCAGTATCAAGCGCTGGAACGCAGGTTGTGGTTCTACGGTATCTTGTCTGCGATGCGGAACCTGCTCTAAGGGATCTGGAAAATCTAAATCATCCCTGGGGAGGTGTGGAGGGGGCACCCAGAGGGTACCCGGGCCCCTCCACACCTCCCCAGGGTGGGGGTTCGCGGGCGGGCTGCGCCCGCCCGCGAACCCCCACCCTGGGATGTATTGAAATTTCTGAGTCCCTAAAGGCTTTTGGATCAGCCTGATACTTCTCCTACCTGGCGCCGTAGAAAGCTGAAAAGCTTCGCGGCGTTCGTTTTGTAATCCAATATTCTATGTTTCGTAAGGCCGGCTATGTATAATGCAACCAACAATCTGCGTCTCCTCGTAGAAGGTGCTCCCGCCATGTCGTCTACTGTTAATCTCAGCGCGACCCTAGTGCTCGACGCTTCGCCCGAGCGGCTCTGGCCGCTGCTCTCGGATACGGGCCGGGTCGATCGTGCCATGGGCATCCCACCCTTCGAGCGCAGCACGCTTCAGCCCGATCTCTCGTTCGCCGTTAGTAGCCACTACATGGGCCTGCCGGTGGCCTGGCGCGAATACCCGTATGAATGGGTCTTCGAGCAGTGGTACCAGGTCTCGCGGGTGTTCCTGCCGCCTATTCTCGTTGAGCGCGTATCGAATCGTACCACGCTGACCGCGCTGCCTGGCGGAAAGACTCAGGTCGATGTCGCCGTGGCGGTCGAGCCGCGCGGGCCGCTTGGCTGGCTGGCCGCGCGGCTGTATATCGGTCGGAAGCTGCTCGGCGACCTGGTTCGAACCTACCGCTCGTTTGGCGATCTCGCACGCGCGGCCGAGCAGGTCGCCCCGCCACCGGCGCGCAAGCCGGTGGTGAACGCCGATCGCCTCACGCTTGGCGCCGAGAGGCTGCGCCAGTTCAATATCCGCGCAGTGCTGATCGACCGGCTGACGGCGCACCTACGCACGGCCGACGACCCCGACGTGGTCCGTATGCGGCCGTTCGCGTTGGCCGATGCCTGGGGCGAGGATCGGCTGGAAGTGCTGCGGCTGTTCCTGTATGCCACTCGCGCCGGTCTGCTCGACCTGGAGTGGGATGTGTTGTGCCCGAACTGCCGCGGCCCGAGCGTGCGGACGGCTACGCTGGCCGATCTGGCGCTCGACGCCCACTGCGCCTCGTGCAATATTCGCTACGATGTCAACTTCGACGAATCGGTCGAGCTGCGCTTCAGCGTCAGCCCAGACATCCGCGACGCGGTGGATCTGGCCTACTGCATCGGCGGCCCGGCCAACACGCGTCATATCGTTTCGCAGATCTGGCTGCCACCGCATGGGGCGAAGCAGCTGCGCCTGCGGCTGGCGGAAGGCTCGTACCGGCTGCGCAGCCGCCAGCTGGCGGCTATGGCGCTGCTCCATGCCGTTGCCGGCGCGCCGGCTAGCCCGGCCCGGGCGCGCTTTGAAGCCGACGAGATCGTGCTCGACGCGACCAGGCTGGCGCCGGGCAAGGTGACGATCGAGTTTGAGAACGCCACCGACGCCAGCGTGCTGGTGCAGCTGGAGCAGACCGCCTGGAACCTCCAGGCCGTCAGCGCGTCGCTGGTCACGGCTATGGACGAGTTCCGCCAGCTATTCTCCTCGCAGGTGCTGGCGCCCGGCATTGGGGTCTCCATCCGCAACCTGACGTTTTTATTCAGCGATCTCAAGGGCTCGACCATGCTGTACGACACGATCGGCGACTCGCCGGCCTACGCGCGCGTTCGCGATCACTTCGACGTCATGAAGGCGATCATCGCGCGCTGGCGTGGGGCACTGGTCAAGACGATCGGCGACGCAGTCATGGCGGTGTTTCCCTCGGCCGAGGACGCGGTCGAGGCCAGCCTGGCGATTCAGCGCGAGTTCACCACCGGCCAGATTGCCAGGGGCGACCCGGCGCTGCATGTCAAGCTGGGGCTGCACCGTGGGCCATGTATCGCCGTGAACGCCAACGACCTGCTGGACTACTTTGGCTCGACGGTCAACATCGCCGCGCGCGTTCAGAACGAGAGCCTCGGCGGCGATATCGTCGTCACGCCCGAAGTGATCGGCGATCCGGGCGTGGGGCGGGTGCTGGAACGTGAGGCGCCGCATATCGAAACGTTCGAGCGCGAACTCAAAGGATTCACGCAAGTGTTCATGCTCTCGCGGCTGTGGGTGAGTGGAATGAACGGGCAAGAGTTAGGAACGGCGGCGCCGGAAGATGGATCAGTGGCTAGGCGGGCGGCGTAGCCCTTTGTGTTGCATAATCTGTGGCGG
>DATFXE010000181.1:0-5803 GCA_035258585.1 Roseiflexaceae bacterium
GTCAGTGGATGGGTTCTCGACTTTCAACAGCACATCCTGGAGCGAGTCGGCGAAGCTCCAGGAGGCCGGGTAGCTCATGCGAAACCCTACATCGGTGTTCTCAAACTGCTTGACGCGCCCTTCGACCTGAAAGCGCAGCGCCAGGCCCAGCGCCAGCGCGGCCAGCACCACGATCGCCACACCCACATCCTTCGGCAGCATGCGCACCTGGTAGAGCGGGTCGCCCTGATTGGATTGGATCATGTTCTCTCCAGTCGGCAGCCGGTAGTCGGCAGCGAATGCAATGAAAACAACGAGATACTGCTTACTGCTAACTCGCGGATAACGTCTCCTGCATGGCGCGGCGCATCAGAACCAACAGTAGCCCGAACACGGCCAACGCCGCCACAATACCCAGCGCCAGCGAGCGCCAGGGACTGACACTCAGGCCGCTGGCGCTGACCTCAGTCAGCAGCCAGCTGAACAGGCCATTCAGCACCGCCGCGATGCACAGGCCCAGCGGCACCCACCAGACCGGTTTGTGCTCGAACTTAGCCTCGGCCATGAAGTAGCCCAGCAGGCCGCTGAACGATGCCTGAGCCAGCGCGGTCGTCACGACATGGATCACACCCGGCCCAAGCGCCACGCCGCCGTTGTCGAGCACGTAGTTGAGGTTGAGCAGCGTCGCCACACCCAACCCTGCCACGGTGCCATAGACGATGCCATCCATGCGTTCGTCGAACTCGGGCGTATTGTACACAACCAGCCGTATGCTGGCATAGACGATCGCCTGCCAGGTGAACCCGACCACCAGGATCGACGCCAGCAGCGAGGTCGTGGTCTCGGCCAGCGCCCATACCGCTACCTGAAACCAGTCGTTGATGATCCGCAGCCCGATCGCGCCTGTCAGCAGCAGTGCCAGCAAGAACACGGCCGCGATCCGGGTCTTTGGCTCGGGTTCCAGGCGATCCTGGCGATAGAAGAAGTAGAGCCAGACGGCCGAGGGCACGATCGCAAGGATCACCCCCACCACTACCAGCATCGTCCGGTCGAGCGGGCCCAGCAGCCCGGCCAGAAACGCGACGATCGCGCTGACGACGCCCACGCCGACGATCTGTATGATGCCCGCGCGCCAGAAGCCAGAGTTGGGCTTGTTGACCATCGCGTAGTGTCGTTCGCAGTAGATGCGCCCGCCGACGACCCTGTAGGGCGGTGTAACCGGATCGCCGCAGATGCAGCATTTCAACTCTTCGGCCATTCGCTATCCTTACATATCAGCTATAGGAGAACGTTAGCGGCCGCGCCGCAACGTCGCATCGACCGGGAACGGGCTGGTGGCGTTGGCCGGAATCGGCACGCCGTCATCCGCGACGATCGGTCGGAAGCCGCGCGCGACGATCACCACGCTATAGGTCTGGTTGATCGGCACCGCACTATCGCTGCGGTAGTAGCCGTTGGCGTCGGTCGTGCCGGTTGCGATCACCTCGTCGCGCGTGATTGCGTCGTCGGCGACAGCCTCGGTGGCGCTGACGCCCGGCTTGAGCAAGAACACCTGCGCGCCCTCCACTCCGCGGCCGGTGTCGGCGTTGTCGATCGTGCCCGCGATATAGACGCTATTGTTCGTGGCCGGCTGCGGGGGCGGCGGGCCGGAGCCGGTGGTGCAGACGATCAGCGAGACATCGTCCACGAACATGCTGCTGACATTGCCGCGCGGATTCTCGGCCGCAAATGTCAGCTGCAGCGTCTTGCCGCCGAGCCGCGAAACGTCGAACTGCTCCTGGCGCCACTGGTCGTCGCCCTGTGTCGAGGAAAGCACCTTGAGTTCGGCCACCACATCGCCGTTGCTATTGGCGAACACAGTGCTGAACTTCGCGTCGCCGGCGAATATGCCCAGCAGACCGGTCGTTTCCCTGTGCAGATAGCGGTAATAGCTGAGCTTGACGCTCGACGCGTTGGCCGGCAAGCGCACTTCCTGGAAAATATATTGCAGCGGCTCCTGGTCGGTGCCGCCAAGCCAGGCGCTGCGGTCGCCGCTGTGCGGCAGTTCGGTGTCGATGATCGCGGCGTGCGCCTTGGAGACCTCGGTCCAGCCGGCCTGGCTCTCGAAGCCGCCATTGACGATCAGCTCGCTACAGCCAGCTGGCAGCTGGGCGGGTGGCGGTGCAGGCGGCGCGGGCGTAGTGGGCTGATTGGCGCCGCCGCTCGGTTGTGGCACCGTATCCGCGCCACCGAGATTGATCCCTACCTGCTGGAAGGCCTGGCGCACGGCGTTGACCTCGGCAGCACTGTATAGATCCTGGGCCGCGCGAACCGTGGCCTGCCCAGCGCCGAAGAAGTCGACGTCCGGCGTGAGGTACTGTGTCAGCGTGCGGTAGTAGATCTGCTCCGTCTTTTCTTTGCCGATCGCCTGGGCCAGCAGATATGCGGCGTGGTTGGGAATGCCGCTGTTGATATGCACGCCGCCGTTATCGGCGCGGCGGCTCAACGGCAGCCGCGCGTACTGGCTCACCGTGGCGGGCTGGCCCACGCCGGCCAGCGGATCGCTCGGGTCGTACAGGCCGTTCATGTTCGGGTCTTCCAGGCTGCGTAAGAACGGGGCTGGAAATGGCGGCGACTTGACGACATCCTCGCCCATGGTCCAGTTTTTACGCTCGATCAGCGCGCCGAAGACATCTGAGTAGGATTCGTTCAGCGCGCCGGACTGACCTTCGTAGGTCAGGTTGGCGGTGCTTTCCGTCACCCCGTGGGTCAGCTCATGCCCGACCACGTCGAGGCCGTAGGGCAGCGGTCTGAAGATACGCCCGCCGTCGCCATAGATCATCTGCTGGGCCTCGCCGATCCAGGCTGCGTTCTCAGCGTCCTCGGGGTCGCTGCCGTAATGGACGGTCGAGACGATCGGCATGCCGCGGCCGTCGATGCTGTCGCGCTTGAACGTGTTCAGATAGTAGTCGTAGACCACCCCGGCCGCGTCGTGGGCTGCCTGCGCCACCGGGTCGCGCGAGCGCTCGCCCTCGTCGATCAGCTTGCGCCCGGGAATATCGGTGGAATTATCGGCCGAGAAGGTGACCCGGCGCTTGGCGTCCGCCAGGCTATCGAAGGCGTGCACGACGGCCGGGCGCATGGCGTTGACAAACGAGTGCCATTGGCCGAGCGGGTGCTCGCTCATGATCGTGACTGACCATGTCAGCCGGGCTTTGCCGGCCTGATCGATGTAGATCATCAGCTGGGTTTTGCCGCGCCTGACATCGGTCTTGACACTGGCGCGCTCGGCAGGCTCGAGCTGGTTTTCCAGCAGGTCGCGCAGCGCCGCGCCCTCGGCCTGCTCGGCGCCGATGCTCGGGCGCGTCGCCACATCGATGCCGGGGACGAAGTGGCCATTCACGGTCACCACCTGGCCGCGCGGGTCGATATGCACAATCAGCTGCTTGCCAAAGACTGGAATGCCGCGGTAGACCTGATCGAGCCGCACATGAGCGTAGTGCAGCTGCTCATCCGGCTCGATCCGCAGCAGGCGCAGTTCGTCGGCCGCGCTTTTGAGCCCGAACAGCACACGATTCTGATCGAGGAAACCGCGCGCGATCGCCACTGGGTCGCCTCGCTCGGCCGCGCTGGGCGTGTAGGGCAGCCGCCCGGCCGGGTCCTTAGGGGCGATAAACTCGACTGAGCGGCCACGCGCATCCCAGTGCACATTCAGCGTGCTGGCGGGATCGGCCGGCTGCGCAAGCAGCGCGCCGCCGCCTGGGGCCGCGACCGCGCTGGCCGGCACGACGATCAGTGCAAGGAGCAGCGGCAGCAACCAACGCCTGAGGTGGTGGCTCTTCATGGATGGCCTCTAGCAGACAGGATTATCTCAAGAGACGATGCTACACCAGCGATTGTCACATGAATCTGGATGTCACCTGGGGATAGGCAATATCATATAGCAAGTCGCGTTCCCGCGCCAGCGGCCAGATCCTGGTAGCAATAGCGGTTGCAAAGACTGAAACTTTGACATATGTGAACAAAGATGCTACACTTACCCCGTGCTGAAATCGATAGTCGCTCTTGCAGCGAGAAGCCGATCAGGCATAAAGGAGGTGATGCTCATGAGTAATCAGCGTATGGGCATCGCCGAAGGTACGGCACGTTAGCACGACCACGGTGATGTCCCAATCCAACGCGAACAACCCTCGCCTCCGGGCGAGGGTTTTTGCTTCCAATCGTTAACTTACAGAAATGTGTAGATAGAACGATGAACACGACGATGATTCTGGCTCCGACGAGGAGCACGGTGCAAATAAAAAAGCTTCAGGAAGCCAGCCGGCGCCTGCTAGTGATCCCGCGCGACCCGGAGCGCGGCCGCTACCTGGTGGCAAGCGCCAGCGATCCCAGCCGCGCGTACGAGGTTGCGCTCCAGCGCGGCGAACTGGCCGGGCACTGCACCTGTCCCTGGGCGCAGTACGGCGGCATCAACTGCAAGCATGTGCTGGCGGCCTTACGCGAGCACTATTCACCATGGGGGTGGCTGTCGTTCTGGCCAAGCCGCGACGCAGCCAAGCGGCAGCATCGCCGCATTCTACCTGGCGAGCGGCTATATGCCACCTTGCGGCCACGCGGCCAGCGCCATCGGTAAAACATCACCACTGCCGCAGGCTAAACGGCGTTTGAGTGCGGCACTGCGTAAGTCCTGTCACTTTACAGTCGGTTTGTGGGGGTGAGGTTTGGGCGGGGGCGCAGCCCCCGCCCAAATCTCACAAGCTATAAACTTGCCAAGAACTTTGTCTTATTCCAGGCCAAAGGGATAGCTGGCCACGTCACCCCGAATCGCCTCGATCAAGGTCGATATCTCGCGCTTATCCTCAGCGTCCAGCTCGTCCGGGCCGGCCGGCGCGCGCTCGACGGTCGAGGTGAAGACGCCGCGGCGCTTGAGGATATAGCGCATGAACGGGTGTGTCTCGCGGATGATCAGCGGCAGCAAGCGGCGATGCAGCTCGCGCACCTGCTTCGTCGCCAGCCCACCAGCGCTCCATCACTATCGCCAGCAGGTCGGCGATCTCGCATGCCGGCATACAGCCATTCGCCCCGCGGCGCAGCTCATCCGGCATGAACTTGCCCGCCGCCCCGCCGAAGATCGTCTTGACCTTGTCGCCGACCAGCTGGTAGACCTCGGCGATATGCCGTGGGCCGGGCGGGCGTTCCTCTTTGGAATGTTGAAAAGAGTCAACGAATCCTTGAAGTCGCGGTGCAAGGCTCTGTTATGCTTAGTAGCAACGGTACACATTGATTTCCACCGCAAGACGGTGTTGGCGGATAGTATACCACCTTGCCAGCCTGGATGAGTCCTTGACTCTCCGAACATTTGTGCTATCATGGGTGCGGGAATAGGCGGACGGACATCCCGTGAAACGGGTATAGACTGACGAATGTCCACCTACTTCTAGTTGGGCGGCAGCCATCAGCGCCTGTCGGCTACATAGCAGATTGAGGCACGATAGCCCAGCAGAATGTGACCAACACCATTGCTGTGCGACAGCAGATTCCTGAGGTCATCGTCTCCCAATTGCAGAAGACGCACCCTGCTGATGATAACGGGATCTGGTACTTCCGCTTACCAGAAACCAGCAACGATGTACAGATTGAAAGCTCCTCTGGCATGTCCCCATTTCTGGTCGAAACCGACGAGCAAAGCAGCCATCAGGCTCGTATGGCGCAGACGGTCGCAGAAACTGTGCAGATGATTGTGGCATATTTGTTGCCGTTGCGCCGAACAGCGGACGAGAGGCGAATATGAGCATCATTTGGGTCTTCAATGGTGGACGTAATCCGTTTCCGAGTGGCGTGTTTC
>DATFXE010000182.1:0-2171 GCA_035258585.1 Roseiflexaceae bacterium
CGCTTCAAGATATCGCGCACGATCGCTTCGTAAGTCTGATCGGCAACCAGCGTGATCGACAGGCAGCGCGTCGGGTCGTCGGGGTCGCGCTCGATGTCGGCGCGCAGCCAATACGGCCAACGTCGCAGCGTGGCAAGAATACGATTATCTGTCTCGCCGCGCAGTGTGAGCCATACCTCACCTGGCGCGCTTGTCGAGAGCGTTGCCATTGTGGATCTTCCTTCATTCGACAAAACGAGCCAGGCCATGCTGGCCGGCTCGTTTCGCGAACAGTTGCAGCGCTTCTACAGCGCAGTGATCAATGAGGCGTAGCCTCGAAGGGGCGAACATCGTCGGCCGACGCCCGCCCGTACCTCTGCCGCGCCTATCCGCGATCGCGCGAGCCGCGCGAGTCGCGGCGCCCGCCGGAGCCGCCCTTATCCTCGGCCTCGTTGACGCGCAACGGACGGCCGTCGATCTCGCGGCCGTTGGTCGCACTGATCACGGCGGCGACATCGTCGACCTCCATCTCCACGAAGCCAAAGCCGCGCGAGCGGCCGGTGTCGCGGTCGGTGATCACACGAGCGCTCTGGACCTGACCAAGGCTGCTGAAGATTTCCTCGAGCTGCGCGTCGCCGACGCTCCAGGGCAGATTTCCGACGAATAACTTCACATACATGAATGTACTCCTCTGGCCACCTCTCTAGTTATGTGGCACCTGTTACGGCCGCGGATCACGCTGAACCGCTGCCAGGTATACTATCAATCCAACACGTGCGCTGGCGAGGCGAAGCATGATACTTCGGCGGCCCGCTGCCGCGCCCACAACGGACTCGCTTCACATTGGGAGGAAGTGCTGACGAGCGCATGGAGAGGAAGAGGCATCACAAATGCAAATCTCGCAGTGACATCCGTTGTTCAACATACTAAGTATACCACATAAGACAAGGTTTCGCCGCGTATGCTATACTCAACCCGATGAGTAAACTATCGCTCTCTATCTACCGCCTCCCAACGGCGCGCGCGGCCCGCATTGGCGCTGTGCGAGTCGTGCTGGATCGCAACCAGCAGATCTATGTCGCCGGGAGCCGAGTCGCATCCGCCGCGCCCAGCGGCGATTTTCTGATTCTGACCCTCGCCAACGATCAGGTGTATTATGTCAAGGCCGATGAGTATGCGCGCCTCCGAACTGGTGCTGCACGGAAACCACAAAGAGGATGATTTCAACCATCTGATCCGGTATTTCGAGTCACCCACCCCGGAGGAGAAGGCTCACAAGGGTAGGTATCACTCTAGAGATGGGGGCCTGGGGGGCGGGCAAAGCCCGCCCCCCAGAGCAGATTTTACTGGTGGTCGTGCTGGCGGCCTTGCCGCCAGCACGACCACCAGTAAAGGCATCAGGAAGGGCTGCGCCCTTCCTTACCTACCCCTCTGAGGGAGGAGAAGGCGGCTGTGAAGGCGCGCGCATGCGCCGCTGCCCATACGCACGCCTTCCCAGCCACAAAATAAAGAGGTGGTGCGAGCTGGTTCGGGCCGCGTAGCGGCCCCGAACCAGCTCGCACCACCAGCAGATAACCCTTGCGCTGGAAGCGCACTAGCACGCCGGCTTGATATTCTGATTCAGGTTGAACACATTCTCCGGATCGTACTTGGCCTTGATCGCGGTCAGCCGCTCGTAGTTCGGGCCGTAGGCGGCACGCACGCGCCCGCCCTCGTCCTCGCTCATGAAGTTGACGTAGGTGCCCGCCCGGGCGAACGGCCTGGTCTCAGACCAGAACGCGCGCGCCCAGGTCTGGTGCGTCTCGGCGTCGCCATCCTCCCAGGCCGCGATCATGCCGAGCAGAAACTGCTCGCCACGCAGCGCGTGCGCGGCCGTGGCGGCCGGGTCGATCCGGGCGGCCGCGCCGTGGATGTGCTGGATCAAAATGCTGCTGAACGGCGAGGTGCGCGTGGCGGCGTAATCTGCGATCGTCGCGATCACCTCATCGCTCAGCTCGGTCAGGCTGTTTGCGCGATGGTAGTACTTGCGACCATCCGGCGACCCGGCGTCCAGCAGATGGACGGTCTCCAGGTACGACATCGGGCGGATCATGTCGGCCAGCGGCCTGCCGAACCCGCGCAGCGGCGCCAGCAGCCGCTCGCCCTGCTCGATCGGGCCGTCGTAGCAGACGGCGATCGAGGCCACCGGCATG
>DATFXE010000183.1:0-4528 GCA_035258585.1 Roseiflexaceae bacterium
TGACGGTGCTGTTCCTACCGCCGGTGCAAATAGCTAGCGAGCGGCGTGGGCTCACGTATGGGATCGGGCTGGCCCTGCACGATCAGCCGTTTATGCTATTCAACGTGCTGCTGATGGGCTACTGGTTTATGTGGGTTCAACTCTCGATCTCGCTGCCGCTGGTGGCGCGGGCGATCAGCGGGACCGCCGACGCGGTGAGCTGGGTTTATATGCTCAACGCCGGCATGAGCGTGCTGCTCCAGTACCCGCTGCTGCGCCTGGCCGAGCGCTGGCTGCGCCCACTGCCGATCCTCATCCTGGGGGTAGCGGTAATGGCGCTGGGCCTCGGCGGCGTGGCCCTGGCGGCCGACGTACCGGCGCTGCTGCTGTGTGTGGCGCTGTTTTCGGGCGGTGCGCTGCTGGCCGCGCCCAGCCAGCAGACAGTTGCTGCCGGCTTCGCCAACCCGGCGGCGCTCGGGTCGTACTTTGGCGTGAACGCGCTGGCGCTGGCGCTGGGTGGCGGCCTGGGCAACTACAGCGGCGGCTTGCTCTACAGCCTGGGCCAGCAGCGCGCGGCGCCAGCGCTGCCATGGCTGATCTTCGGCATGGTGGGCCTGGCGGCGGCGCTGGGGATGGCGCTGCTGCACCGCCGCCAGACCGGCGCGCGAACTGCCGCTTCACGCGACGCCAGCTCGATGGTATGAGATCCCCACGGCCCATATCTTGCTCCCTCATGTCCGTATTCGAATATGGCACGCTATACAGCCCGCCGGCGCAGGCTGGCGGAGTGAGGAGGGAGCATATGAAAGTTCGCGATATTATGACCAGGGAAGTAACGGTTGTGACAGCTGCGCAGCCGATCACCGACGTGGCTTACCTGATGCGCCAGCTCGATATCGGCTCGCTGCCGGTGGTGCAGGATGGCCAGCTGGTCGGCATCATCACCGACCGCGATATCGCCATCCGCGTGGTGGCCGATGGGCTGGACCCGCATATGGAGACAGCCGAGCGGCACATGACTCGCGACCCGGTCGTCGCCTCGCCGGATTGGCCGGTCGAGCAGGCCGCGCAGCTGATGGCGCGCGAGCAGATCCGGCGCCTGCCAGTGGCCGAGGGCGGCCGGCTGGTCGGCTACCTGGCATTAGGCGACCTCGCAATGCAGAATCGCGACCGGCAGGTTGGCGAGACGCTGGAAGAGATCTCGCGGCCGGACGAGATGCAGGGCGAGAAGCGAGTGTCAGGCCGTTAGGCGCTTGTACGGCCCCGGATATTCCGTTGGACGATAGATGATGGACGACGGACGATGCTGCTATCGTCTATCGTCCATCGTCTACTTATAAAGTAGAACCAGCCTCCGTTCTGCATACAGCGCAACGATACCCGCGGCCTCGCGCCTGACCAGTTCGCGCAGGGATTGTGGCTCGAGCACCTCGAGGCGCGGGCCAAAGCTGAGCACGTATTCGCAGGCGTTGTGCTCCTCTTCAAACAGCATGGCTATGTGCAGCCATCCCTCGGCATCCGGCTCCCCGACATGCTCGACACGCGCGTATCGCCCAGGCGCGTGCAGCGCCGGCAGCACCGCCGGGTCGGCGCGCAGCCTGGCCGGGTAGCGCGGCAGGTTGGCGCGGAACTCAATCGACGACTGTTCCCAGTGCGCCGCCAGATCGAAGTCGGCCGGACGCTCGCAGTGTTGATCGGTCACTTCGGCGGCGCGCACCCGCGCGACTCGGTAGGTGCGTGGGGCGCCCTCCACGGCGCCGACGAGGTACCAGACGCTGCCCTTGGCCACCAACCCCAGCGGATCGACCAGCCGCTCGACGGTGGTGTCGTCGTTGCGTTGGTAGGCGATGCGGAGCTTGCGATCTTGCCAGAGCGCCTCCTGGATCGCCGGCAGAAACGGCACGGCCTCGCGCGCCCGCAGCCATCCGGCGCCATCCACGTGGATGCGCTGGCGCGCGAACTCGGCGTCGCGGCGCGAGATCGCCGGCAGCGCCGCCAGCAGCTTGATCAGCGCGGCGTCGGCTGCTTGGTGCAGACCCAGATCGGCCAGCAGCTGCGGGGGCGTCGTCAGGAACAGAGCCTGGATCTCGGCCTCGTTCAGACCGGTCAGATTGGTCTGGTAGGCTTCCGACAGCGCCCAGCCCCCAGCGGCGCCGCGCTCGGCGTAGATCGGAATGCCAGCTGCGCCCAGCGCATCCATATCGCGGTGGATGGTGCGCTCGGATACTTCCAGCCGGCGCGCCAGCTCGCGCGATGTCACGCGCTTATGGACCTGTAGGAGCAGCATGATCGAGAGCAGTCGATCGGCGCGCATAGGCGCTCCTTCACTATCCTAGTGGTTTTAACATTCGGGGGTTTGGGGTGGCGGTCGGCGGCGGAGCCGCCGACCGCCACCCCAAACCTCGCTTGCGGAGGGCGAGGAGCGGCCGCAGGCAGCCCTCGCCCTCCGCAAGCGGCTACTTTGTAATAAGTGCAAGGGTAGTGTCTTTATGCCCCCTTTTTCTGGGCGAATTCTACCAGATAAATATGACAGAGGATGTCATATAAGCTGGCATATAATTCCAGAAACAGAGATCGATGAAGGAGGACCTTCCGATGAATTATGGGTTTGTGTTGCCGGCCGGCGATGCGCGCACGGCGGCCGACTTCGCCTATGACGCCGAGCAGGCTGGCTGGGATGGATTCTTCGTGTATGAGACGATCTGGGGGATCGACGCGTGGGTGTCGCTGACGGCCGCCGCCATGCGCACCGAGCGCATCCGGCTGGGCACCGACCTTACACCGCTCTCGCGCATGCGGCCGTGGAAGCTGGCCAGCGAGACGGTCACGCTCGATCATCTTTCCGGCGGCCGCGTCATCCTGGCGGTGGGGTTGGGCGCGATCGATACCGGCTTCGCCGAGTTTGGCGAGGAGACCGACCGCAAGACGCGCGCCGAGCTGCTCGACGAAGGGCTGGACATTCTCAACGGCCTGTGGCGTGGGCAGCCGTTCAACTACGATGGCAAGCACTACAAGATCAAAGAGACCACTTTTTTTCCGCCGCCACCGCCGGTGCAACAGCCGCGTATCCCGATCTGGGTGGTGGGCGCCTGGCCGCGCATGAAGTCGATGCGGCGGGTGCTGCGCGGCGACGGCATTCTGCCGGCGGCGATGGATGAGCAAGGCAAGTGGCGCGACTTGACGCACGACGACATCCGGGCGATCAAGGAGTATGTGGCCGCCAATCGCACGGAGACGACCCCGTTCGACATTGTGATGGAGGGCGAGACACCCGGCGACGACCCCGTGCGGGCGGCCGCGATCGTCGGCGGCTGGGCCGACGCCGGGGCCACCTGGTGGATCGAATCGCGCTGGGAGCTGCCCAGGGATGGCGATGGGCTGAAAGAGGTGCGCAAGCGTATTCTACAGGGGCCGCCGCGTGAGTGACAAGTGATGGGGAGGCAGTGGGCAGTCGCAAACTGCCCACTGCTTGCTTTTGTACCCTGGTGTCCGGCAGCGCATGCCAATTATGGGAAACAAGTGTGTTAAGAATGCAAAGATCTTCTGACATCCTTAACAAATTATAGCCACAGGCAAACAGCTATGATAGGATTAGGACTTACGCAGTTGGCGTTTTAGCGGAGGTCACCCAGAGGGTAGCCGGGGCCGCAGGCCCCGAGAACCTTCATTTCCGCCCACCCGTGGCGGCTTTGCCGCCACGGGTGGGCGGAAAGAGGAGTTCTTTGGAGGGGCTTTGCCCTCCAAACCTCCCAAGTGCATAACTCCTAAGGATAATGTGTAAAGACTACCACTTCAGCGGCACGCATACTTTTTCTCATGCGACATGCCGGCATAGTCGGTAGTTTGGCATCTTTTGTTGCTCGTTAGCGATCTATTCTGCGAGGCGGGCTATGGAGGATCAGAAGCGGGCGTCTTTCTTGTGTGCGTTATTTGGCGTGGCCGCGATGCTGCTGGGCGGCTGCGGCGCACTGACGCTCTGGCAGCGGCCGGCGCTGGAGCTGCGGGCCGCGCGCAGCCGGTGGGCGGCCCTGCAGCTCTCACACTACCAGTTAGACCTGAAATATGGTGCGCTTGGCTACTGCCGGCAGAGCATCGAAGTCAAGGACGGGCGGGTGGTGGCGGTGTTGGACAATACCTGCTCAGAGCCGGCGCCGACCGTCGATCAGCTCTTCGATCAGATCGAGCGCTCTATCAGAACTGCTCAAGGCCACTGTGGGCCAAATGGCTGCGCCTGCGATGGGACGATCAGCGTGATCGCCGAGTACGACCCGCGGATGGGCTACCCGCGCACCAAAGGTATCGCGCTCGAACCACTGGCGCGCTGGCAGTATCCCGACTACTGGAAACAGCGATTGGTGGGCAGGTTATGCTCTTCGCTGGAGATCAGCCGGGAGATCATCACGGTCGTGGCATTGAAGCGCATGGCTTGAGGGTTCCATCTGCTAGTCATGAGTCGTCCCTAATTTAACACTGTGGCTGCGATGGCGTGGGAATGCGGCGCGCCGCATTCCCACGCCATCGCAGCCACAGTGTTAAATTAGGGACGACT
>DATFXE010000184.1:0-11921 GCA_035258585.1 Roseiflexaceae bacterium
GAACTCGACCGCCAGTGCCGCAGTGACATTGCGCTCGTCGAGGATCGGGTTAACCTCGACCAGGTCCATGCCCAACAGCTTTCCCGATTGGGCGACCAGCTCCATCGCCAGGTGCGCCTCGCGATACGAGATGCCGCCAAACACCGGCGTGCCCACTCCCGGCGCCTCAGATGGGTCGAGCGCATCCATGTCCAGGCTGACGTGGAAGCCGGCCGTGTTCACGCTGACGCGCATGATCGCCTCCTCCATCACCGAAGCCAGCCCGCGCCGATCGACGTCGTGCATGGTAAACACCTGTATCCCAGATGCGCGCAGGGCCTCGCGCTCACGCGCATCCAGGTCGCGGATACCAACCATGGCGACATCGGCATCGCGCAGCACCGCGCCGCCGCCACCCTTCCATTCGTCAGGCTTCAGCGGCGAGGCCAGGCGAGGGTGGCCGCGCCCGGTCAGCGCCGCGACGCTCATACCGTGGATGTTGCCGGAAGGGGTGGTCTCAGGCGTGTTGAAGTCGCCATGAGCGTCCATCCAGATCACGCCGATTCGCCGGCCGCGCGCCACGCCGCCGATCGAGCCGATAGATAGACTGTGATCGCCGCCCAGAATGAGCGGAAAGCTGCCAGCTGCTACGACCGACGCGACCTGCTCGGCCAGCGCCAGATTGATCTCGATCAGCGGCTCGAGGTAGCGCAGCTTCTCGCCGGCAGCCGGCGGCGCGATCTGCTCGGCCAGCGGCACATGAATATTGCCAAGGTCGCGCACGCGATGGCCGAGCGCCTCCAGCTGCTCTTGCAGCCCGGCATAGCGGATGGCGCTTGGACCCATATCCACGCCGCGCCGGCCCGCACCAAAATCCACCGGCGTGCCGATGATTGCGATATCGCGCATGATTGCTCCTTTTGCTCGCTTCGCCGCGAAAGGCCGGCCCAACACTGGGCCGGTCTTTCGCATTGTACCACGCATCCCACATAAAATGGCTCGCAGGTGTTTTCTCCCGGTCGGGAGAAAACACCTGCGAGCCAGACCAGGAAGAACTACCTAGCTGCGCGCGAATCGCTCTAACGCGGCTCGACCTGCCCGGCGCGGCCGACCACACCACTCACTTCGCTCACGCTGGGGCCGATCTCCCAGTAGCCGCCCCCAATCGCGCCGGTGGCGAGCGGGACAGCCGCCGGCCCACCGCCAGCTGTTCCCGCAGCAGCGGGCACGACCGGCGGCACCACAGCATCGTCGCGATCGACGGCGCGATGGTAGCGCAGCGTCCCTGACTCGATCATCGCGTCGATCGCGTCGTTCGCCGCGCGATCATCGTACCCGAGCTGCTGCTTCAGAATCGACACCATCTCGTCGCGCCCTTGGGCCTCGATTCCTTCCCAGCGCCCACCCATACGATCCTTCAGGATTTGGACTGCATCCTGATAGCTTCGTTCCGTCATTGGAGTGCTCCTTTTACTCGTTGCTACCGCTGCTGCTCATAATGGCAATTCGCGTGCCGTTGGTAAGAGTCACCCGTTTGCGTGCGGCGCAGCTTCCTTGCTATAATCAGAGCCGTTCCAACGCATCACGTTCCCATCCCTTCGCACGATTAGACAAGGTCTTCCTGGGCGCATTATGACTAGGAGTTACGCGGTTGGGAGGTTTGGAGGGCTTTGCCCTCCAAAGAAAGTGCTCGGGGGCCTGCGGCCCCCGCGCCCCGCTACGCCAACTGCGTAAGTTCTAATGACTTTACAGTTGTCACATGTCGCAGGTCATGTGTCGCAAACCCCTGCGACCTGCGACGGCTTACGCGGAAGCAGTTGAGCAAGGAGGCTCGCCATGACCGCTGGATTTGATGCCGAGACCGCCGCAAACATCCTACGCGCCCGCACAGTGCGCGGCGTTCCGCCGGATGTCTATATGGTCCCGTTCGCCAGCATCGCCGATATGCTCGAGACCCGCGCACGCGCCACGCCTGACCAGCCGCTGCTCACCTACTACGACGACGAGGCCGACGCGCGCGAGACCTATACCTACGCCGAGTTCAATGCGCGCGTGAACCAGATGGCGCATTTCCTGACCGAACACTGCGGCGTCCAGCGCGGCGAGCGCGTGGCCACCGTGGCGTACAACCATCCCGACACGGTACTGGCCTACTTCGCCTGCTGGAAGATCGGCGCGACCGTAGCGCCGCAGAATGTCGGCGAGGACGACACGCGGATCGGCTTCATCCTTAAGAATGCCGAGGCGCGTGTGTTGCTCACTCGCCCCGAGTACCACGAGCGAGTCGAGCGAATCCGCGCCGGAGCGCCGAATGTCACGCAGGTGGTGCTGCTGGACGACGACCTGCGCGCCCAGCTCGATGGGCAGCCGGCCACCTTCACAGCGCCCGCGCCGCCCGACACGCAGGACGAGTGCTTGCTGGTCTACACCTCGGGCACCACCGGCGCGCCCAAAGGTGTTCAGCTGATCCAGTACAATCTGCTGGTGGACGCCAAGGGTATCGCCGACTGGCAGGGCATCGACGCGGCGCACCGCCTCATGTGCATTCTGCCCATCCACCACGTGAACGGGATCGAGGTGACGTTGCTCACGCCGATCTACAGTGGCGGCAGCATCGTGCTGAATCGCAGCTTCAAAGCCTCGACCTTCTGGCGGCGGCTGGCCGAGGAGCACGTGAACATCGTCAGCGTCGTGCCGACGATTCTCCAGTTCTTGCTGGAGGCCGGCGAGGACATTCGCACTTACGACCTCAGGCACTTCCGCCACTTCATCTGCGGCGCTGGCACGCTGGCCGTTACGCTGGCCGAGCGCTTCGAGCAGCAGTTCGGACTGCGCATCCTGCACGGTTACGGCCTGTCGGAAACCACGTGCTACTCCTGCTTCTTGCCGGTCGAGCTGAGCGACGACGAGCACCGCAGTTGGATACGCGACCACGGCTACCCCTCGATCGGCACGCCGATCGATCCAAACGAGATGGCGATCCACGACCCGCTGGGCCAGGAGGTGCCCGACGGCGAAAAAGGCGAGATCGTCATTCGCGGGCACAATGTCATGATCGGCTATTTCCAGCGGCCCGACGCCAACGCCGAGACCTTCAAGTACGGCTGGTTCCGTAGCGGCGACGAAGGTTTCGTGCGGCGCGACAATCAGGGGCGGCAGTTCTTCTTCATCACCGGCCGGCTGAAGGAGCTGATCAACCGCGGCGGCGTGAAGTACAGCCCATTCGAGATCGAAGAGGTGTTGATGCAGCTGCCGGGCGTGCGGGTCGGGCTGGCCGTCGCGTTCGACAACAGCTACTACGGCGAGGAGGTCGGCGCGTATGTGGTGCCCGACGCCGGGGCCGACCTGACCGAGGCGCAGGTGCTGGCACACTGCCGCGCGCGAATGCCTTTCGCCAAAGCGCCAAAAGTCGTGATCTTCGGCACCGAGGTGCCGGTAACATCAACTGGCAAGTTCCAGCGGCTGCGGCTCAAGGATCGCTTCGCGCAGTGGGCGGAGACGCAGTTCAAAGAGGGTAGATAGCTTTTACCTTGCTTAGCCCGCGCAGGCGGGCTTCGCTAGCGTAGGCGCGACTTTAGTCGCAAGGCGGCCGATGAGTTTTTACGACTCTTTGACCTCAGGGGATGCCTTGCTGCTAAGCGCCATCCTCAAGGAGACCATCTGGCTGGCGCCCAGCGCCTCGGTCGAGATCCAGACGCCGTCCGGCGGCGCGCCCTCTTCGTCGAAGATCACCAGCTCGTTGTCGGCGCGCAACCAGGAGACCGGCAGCTTGTAGTACTCTTGCGGGCCGATCTGCCAGTAGCGCCCCAGGTTGCGGCCGTTCAGCCAGATCTGGCCTTTGCTCATGCCCGGCAGGTGCAGCTTGAACGGCCCGGCGCCGTGGCTGGCCGCCTCGTATGCGAAGGAGGCGCGGTAGAAGGCCATGCCGGGCGATGGGGGTTGGGCGGTGGGAGTTGGAAGAGCAGCGTCCCCCGACCCCGAACTCCTAACTCCCAACTCCTGCGTTAGGCCGGGCCGGAAGCTCCACGTTGCCGCCAGCGCCTGCCGCGGATCATACTCCAGCAGCGTGGCGCGCCAGGCAGCGCCGGCGTAGCCCTGGATGTTGAGCGCCAGCACGTTGGCGCCAGGGCGCACCAGCTGGCTGATGTCGACCTTGATGTAGCCGCCGCCATGGTGACGGCTGAAGCGTGCGACTGCCGTCCCGTTCACGAACAGCGCGCCGGGGTTGCGGTCGCCAGTCATCTGGATGATATAGCTCAGGCCCTCGCGCGCCTCGAACTCGCGTAGCAGCCAGACACTCGGCCCCTGGAAGGCGAAGTTACCCAGGCTCACGCCCTCGGCGTCGGGGCGCACCGCCGCTGGCCGCGCGCCCGCGATCGCCTCGCCGGCGAAGACCGCCTCCTGCCACAGCGCGACCCAGCCGGACGTCAGATCGTGCTGGCGCCCGCCCCAGTACAGCGTGTCCAGCAGCCCCTTGCGCTCTCCGGTGTTCGAGCCGTAGTTGAAGCGGCCCAGGTTATCGGCTAATATCCGCAAGTCGTGACGGCCGGACGCAAGCCGGACAGGCAGCGCCAGCCGCGGGCCTTGCGGATGTATACCCAGCCAGCCAACATCCGCGCCGTCGAGCAGCACCCGCCCTCGATCCGACAGCCAGGGCGCTGCCAGGCTCAGCTCCTGTTCTCGATCGACCTCGAACTCGGCGCGGTACCAGCCATAGCCAAGCTCGCAGCCCAACTCCTCTAACGAGCGCGGCCGCTCGAGCGGCTGCCAGCCAGAGTCGTCATAGCGCTCGGCGACGGCGTGTTTGGTCCATTGTGCGCGAGATGGGGTGAGAGGGTGGGAAGGCGAGGGAGTGAGCGGATAAGCGCTCGGCAATGTATGGGTTTGACCCTCCAGATCGATATAGTAGAACGGCGCGATCCCACGCGCGTCGATCAGCGTCGCCAGATTCCGGCCGTCTACCTCGGCGTCGGCCAGCAGGTGCGGCCCGCAGATATAGCCGCCATTGCTAAGTGGCCAGAAACGCTCGGCCCGTGCAGTCGTGAGCAGCACAATCATCAGGTGGCGCTCGCCAGCACGCATCCGCACGACAGTCGGACGGTCGGCGATCCAGTAGCGTAGGGAGAATTGAGAATTGTAAATTGTAAATTGTACATTGGCTTCTATCGATGAAGCTTGCTCAATGCTCAATTCTTCATTTTCAATTTTCAACTGGAGCTGGCCGGTCTCGCCCTCGCTGCCATAGAACACAAGCACATCGGTACCGGCGTACCGCCAGAAGCCTAAGATGCGCGAGGTATGGTACTCCAGAACCAGTGAGGCTAGAGGCTGGAGGCTAGAGGCTAGGGAAGCTTCACCAGCCTCAAGTCTCCAGTCTCCAGCCTCTGGTCGCAGCGGCAGATTGCCGAAGATCGGCTTGATCGCGCCGGCCTCAACCTCGATCGGCAGGTGAACCGCCGGCCGCTGCAGAAAGAGCTGGTAGGTCTGGCCCTCGAAGCCGGTATTCTGGAAGAAGGTGGCGGTGAAATTGGCCCAGGCAGGTGGCGCGCCCGCAGCCGCGCGCACGTTGCGATAGGGCGCGCTGCCGGCCTCGCTGCGGCCCGCCACCGCAGCTGGCGCGATCACCTTCGCCCCGCCCGCTACCGCATCGGCCAGCACCGCCGAGAGGCACCCGCCGAGCGTCGACATGAACAGGTGATGGCGACGTGCCACGAAGAACTTCTCGGTCAGACCGCCATACTCGCTGATGGGCGCGTCGTAATCGTACGAGGTGGTCATATGGATGGTATCGCCGCCGACGGTGCGCCCGCCCCAGTAGGCGAAGTTGGTGCCACCGGCCCACATCCAATGACTCCAGCCGCTCGCGCCTACAGCCGTAAGCTGGTGCAGAATCTGGTCGAGCCGCGCCGCAGTCTTGTGGTTGTGCCGGCTCATACCCCAGTTGTCGAACCAGCCGCTCCACAGCTCGCTGACGATCATCGGGTTCTCGGGCCACACCGCGCGGGTCTGTTGGAGCTTCTCGGCGATGCCGCTCCAGCCGTTGCGGAACTCGGCCCAGCCGCGCGTGGCGCCCATACATGTATACTGCGGCACATGCATTCCGCGCTCGATCGCCGCCTGCGCGAGCGTGTGCTGATGCTGATCATGTCCATAGCGGCCGGAAGCCCAGTGCTCGTTTTCGATCTGGCACAGTATGATCGGGCCGCCGCGCATCGCCTGGCGCTCGGCCAACAGCGGGAACAGTGTGTCGAACCAGCGCAGCGTGTGCTCGAGAAACACCGGGTTGTCGACCCGCAGCTCGAGCCCTGGCTTGGCCGTCAGCCATGCCGGGAAGCCGCCGTTCTCCCACTCAGCGCAGATGTATGGACCAGGCCGGACGATCGCATACAGACCCAGCTCCGCACACAAATCGAGGTACGCCGGCAGGTCAGCCTCGGCGGCAAAATCATAGCGACCCTCGACAGGCTCATGCAGATTCCAGGGGATGACGGTGTCGATCGTATTCAGGCCGCCGGCACGCGCCTTGAACAGCAGGTCGCGCCACTCCGCCCGCGGGTAGCGAAAATAGTGCAGCTGGCCGGCGAGCAATGGGAACAAGCGCTCGTCGATACAAACCCCTTCACGTGTGACAGTCACTGTTGGCATACCAATCCTAATTTGACAAGATGACAAGATGACAAGATGACATCCAAAGCGTCATCTTGTCATCTTGTCATCCTCTCACCCCATCACGAGACTTGGAACTGGCCGTTCTTATAGAACAGCTCGCCGTCGACCAGGATCTCGCTGTCCTGGCGCATATCGCAGATGAAATCCCAGTGGACGCTGGACTGGTTGACACTGCCGGTCTCGGGGTAGCCCGCGCCGAGGGCCATATGCAACGTTCCGCCGATCTTCTCATCGTACAAAATGCTTTTGGTGAAGCGCTGAATCCCATAGTTGGTGCCGATAGCGAACTCGCCGAGGTAGCGCGCGCCGGCGTCGCTGTCGAGCTGGCTAAGCAAATAGGCCTCGTTCTTGGCGGCCCGCGCCCGAACGACCTTGCCGGCCTCGAACTCGAACTCGACACCCTCGACCGACTGGCCGCCGCGGATGGCCGGGTAGGTGAATTTCACCCATCCGTTGGCCGAGTCCTCCAGCGGGCCGGTGAAGATCTCGCCGCTAGGCATATTGCGCCGGCCATCCGAGTTGATAAATGTGCGGCCCTCTATCGACAGTGTCATGGCGATGTTCGGCCCGCGCACCACCACCTGCTTCTTGCCCTTGAGCCAATCGACCAGCCGCTGCTGGGTGTCGTGGACATCGCGCCAGCACTTGGCCGGGTCGGGCTGGTCGGCGAAGGTGGCGGCGTACACGAAATCTTCGTACTCGCGCAAACTCATATCGGCCTCCTGGGCGTAGGCGGAACATGGGTATTGCGTTAGCACCCAGCGCAATCGGCCCTCGGCGGCGCGCCGCATGTAGGCGCTGCGCAGGTCGCGCCGGGCGTTCTGGAACAGCCGCTGCCGGGCTGGATCGATGCCGGTCAGCGCGCGGGTGTTGCTGGTGGCGGCGATACGGATCGAGACGTCGATCTGGTCGTTGAGCACTGGCTCGATCGGCGCGATCCAGGTGAGCTGCTCCTCGCTGGCTTCGCGCAGCAAGGTCTCCTCCAGCTCATCGGCGCTCAGGTGCACGGTCGGGTATCCGCCGGACCGCAGGACCAGCCGCTGGACCTCACGCGCCAGCGGGAGCGCCAGCACATCGGCCTGCACGCGTACCCAATCGCCCGGCCGCACCGCGGCGCAGTAGTGCACCAGAATATCGGCTAGCTTCTCCAGACGGGGATCGGTCATGTTCAGTTCCTTTTTGGCAGTCAGCAGTTGGCAGTGTGCAGTCGGCAGTATGTGGAGCGGTCACTGCTTACTGCTGACTGCATCCCGTCACTCGGCCCAATTTCGCGCGCGGTCGATGCCTTTGCCCCAGGCTGCCAGCCCGGCCTCGCGCGCTGCGGGGGCGCGCTGCGGCTCGAAGGTTGTCGCGGCCCCGGGCAGCGGCGGCAGCGCCTCGACATGCGGCCAGACGCCCGCGCCGAGCCCGCCCAACAGCGCGGCGGCGCGCACGCTGGTCTCGGCCTCCTGCGCGCGAACGATCGGGATGCCCAGCACGTCGGCCTGGGTCTGGCAGGCGATATCGCTGGCCGAGATGCCGCCGCCCACGTGCAGCCGCTCGACCGCAATCCCCGTGTCCTCCTGGATCTGCTGGAGCATATCGTAGACCAGGCAGCCCAGCGACTCCATGAACGCGCGGGCGATATGCGCCGGGGTGGTGTCGAGCGTCATGCCTAGCAGCGTGCCGCGGGCCGAGCGATCCTCGTAGGGCATGCCCAGGCCGATGAAGGCCGGCACGAATACCACGCCGCCAGGGTCGGCCACCGACGCCGCCAGCGGGTCGAGGTCGGCCGGGCGGGCGATAAAGCCCATCTGCTCCTGCATCCAGCGGATCACCGCGCCGGTGACGGTGGTGTCGGCCTCGACCGCGTAGGTCGGGATGCCATCAAGTTCCCAGGCCAGGTAGATCTTGGCCAGCCCTTGCCTGGGCGGCTCGGGCCCAACCACAACGTGCATGTACGATCCGGTGCCGTGCGTGCAGACAGCCTGGCCGGGCGAGCGGCAGTCGAATCCGAACAGCGATGCCTGCTGGTCGGCGATCATGGCCAGCACCGGCACGGCCGCCCTTCCGCCGCGCGCGTCGGTTATGTACAGTTCGCCGTAGTTGTGAATCGTCGGTACGGGCGTGGGCAGCGCGGCAGCGGGAATATTGAGGTAGTCGATCCACTCTCGCCACAGGCGCTTGTTCTTATAGTCGAACACCGTCATCGCCTGCATCATCGAGTAGTCGAGCGCATTGCCATGTAACGTGCCGAGCGCCTGGACAACCCAGCCTGTCGCCAGCGAGGCGCGCAGCCGACCCGCTTCAGCCGCACCGCGAAACGCCGTATCGTGACGCATGCGCCAGGCAATATGCATGGCCGAGCAATACGGGCCGGGGAACTGGCCGAGCCGCTCACGCCGCTCCCCGGCATGCTCCCAGCCATTGACCTCGGCCACCAGCGGGATGGTGCGCAGATCCTGCCAGGTGATCGCGTTGCCGATCGGCTGGCCGGTCTCACGGTCCCAGGCGAATACCGTGTCGCGCTGCGAGGTAATGCCACACCCGGCGATTGCGGCCGCCGCGCAGCCCGCTTGCGCGACCGCGGTCTCAACCGCACCACGCACGCTCTCGGCGATCTCGCGCGGGTCCTGCTCGACCCAGCCGGTCTGGGGGTACAGACGCCCGACCGGCTGGTAGCTATAGCCGGCTACGCGCCCCTCTGCATCCAGCACGACGGCGCGGCTGCCGCTGCTGCCTTGGTCGATCCCGAGCACGAAAGGTTGTATCATAGCTATTTCTATTCACATAGCCGGCGCGCGGCGTGGGCTGCACATGCGCCACATTGTACCATCGAAACTCAAATCGCCGGTCTAAGGATTGCAACCCCACATCCACTTCGGGGGGCCATCCGTATCTAATAGAAAGGATTTGTCGCATGCGGCGCGCCAGCTCGCACGCTTGCACAGATTCACAGGAGGAAACTATGACCAGCTATTCCAAGCCATCAGACGCCGAGCTGCGGCAGAAGCTGTCGCCCGAGCAGTATCAGGTGACGCAGCACGAGGGCACGGAGCGGCCGTTCGCCAATGCCTACTGGAACAACAAGCAGGCCGGCATCTACGTGGACGTGGTCTCGGGGGAGCCGCTGTTCAGCTCGCTGGATAAGTACGATTCCGGCACCGGCTGGCCGAGCTTTACCCAGCCGCTGGAGCCCAACAATATCACAACCCACACCGATCGCAAGCTGTTTATGACCCGCACCGAAGTGCGCTCGAAGCACGCCGATTCGCATCTCGGCCATGTATTCGACGACGGCCCAGCGCCGACCGGCCAGCGCTACTGCATGAACTCGGCCGCGCTGCGCTTCATCCCGGTCGAGCGCCTTGCGGAAGAGGGCTACGGCCAGTACCTGCCCCTGTTCGGCCTGCCTGCCGAGGACAGCACCAAGGCCGCCGGCGAGTAGCAGTGCCATAGCCGTCAATTTGCGCGAACGAAACTCGACGCCGCCACCCCAGGCGGAGCGGGCTAACCACGAAGACACCAAGACACCAAGAGCATAGAACTTCTTGGTGTCTTGGTGTCTTCGTGGTTAGCAGGCCCAATCTGCAATCGGGAGCCCACACCCAGAGGGTACTGAGCGAATTTGCGCTGGCTACGGCAGCGGCAGCCAGGCGCGCACCTGCGTCCCGCCGCCCTCACGCGGCTCGATCGCCAGCCGGCCGCCCAGCTCGGCGGCGCGCTCCTGCATCGAGGACAGGCCGACGCCCATGCGGCGATCGGATGGCAGCCCGCAGCCGTCGTCGGCGATCGTCACGGCCAGCTCCTGGCCGGGCGCGATCTCGATCTTACACACGCTCGCTTGGGCGTGGCGGATCACATTGGTCAGCGCCTCCTGGACGATTCGATAGACCGCGACCTCGACCGCGGCCGGGAGCGCAGGCAGTGGCCCTGGCGTCGTGACCGCGATCTGGACTCCGCTCTGGACATATTGCATGGCCTGCTCGCGCAGCGCCTCGACCAGCCCCAGGTCGTCCAGCGCGGGCGGGCGCAGCGCATACACCAGGCGGCGAATATCGGCGATCGCCCCCTGCGACTGCGACTTGAGTCGCTGCAGCAGCTCGGTCGCCCCGTCCATATCTTCCGGCAGCAGCCGGAACACCGTGTCGATCAGCAGCGTCTGGCTGGCCAGCTGCGGCCCCAGCCCATCGTGTAGATCGCGGCGCAGCCGGCGGCGCTCCTCCTCTCGTGCAGCCACCAGGCGCTCGCGCGCCCGCTGGAGATCGGACGTCAGCCGCACCGCATGCACCGCGACGCCGGCCTGGCGCGCCAGGTCGTCGAGCAGGCGCTGGTCGGGCGGGCTGAACGGCTCGCCCGGCGCGCGCGGCGCAAGGATGAGCTGTCCGATTGTCTCTCCCTGATAGGACAAGATGACAAGATGACAAGATGACAGCGCGCTAGGCGTAGCTCCATGGGCGGCGATGATCTCGAAGCGCTGGCCGGTCGTCGGTGGCCTGCCCTGAGCCGCGGCTCCCCTGAGCGTAGTCGAAGGGTCGAAGGGTCGATCGTCGGTCGTCAGTGCGATCGCCACGTATGGCACTTTCAGCGCCTGGGCGACGGTTTCGACGATCGCTGGCAGCACGGCATCCGGGGCCAGCGTAGCCTCGAGGCGCTGGCCGAGGCGCGCCAGCGCGGCGTAGGGGTCGTCGCGCTCGCCGTAGAGCAGCCGATTGACGCCGCGCTGCAGCCGGTTGCGCAAAGGCTGAAACAGCAAGGCGATCACACCCGTCGCGATGAGCGAGACCAGCAGGTTGCCGCTGGTCTGAAACAGCGTTCCGAGGTAGCCCACCACCAATACATACAGCCCGACCACGCTGGCGGTCAGCGCGCCATACACCAGCGTGCGGTTGATGATCAGGTCGATATCCCACAGCCGCGCGCGCAGGATGGCCATGCCGATCGAGAGCGGCACCATCAGAAAGCCGACATAGATCAGCCCATTGGCAATCGTCTTGTTCCAGGCGCCATGCAGAAGATCAGGATTGATAACGTTCGCATAGAACACCAACAGCAAGATCCAGCTCAATCCGGCGATGATGCCGAACAGCACCCAGCGCGACTGCTGGCGCTCGACCGCATTCGAGAGCCGCCGGTAGCGATACACCTGCGTTCCGATCGCAGTCAAAACAAACAGCGGCAAGAAGACCGGCCACAGGCGATCTTCAACGACGGCCAGCGGGGTGGTTGAAAGCGCGGGGATCGAAAAAAGTGAGCCAATTACGCCCCACAGTATCATGGGCAGGGCAACCCAC
>DATFXE010000185.1:0-4388 GCA_035258585.1 Roseiflexaceae bacterium
CGCGCGATCGTTTTGTCGCGCTGCCGCATTGGGGCGTGCTTGCGAGCAACGGCGGATATGAGTTCCAGGTGCGCGTTACCTACCGCGACCGTAGCGTCGTGCTGCCGGTATGGGATGTCGGCCCTTGGAACACGCAGGACGATTATTGGTCGCCAAGGCGCCGCTATGGCGACCTGCCAGTCGGCCGGCCAATGGCCCACGCGGCCTACCACGAGCGCTACCACGGCGGCCGCGACGAGTTTGGCCGCCGGATCAGGATGCCAAACGGGATCGATATTGCCGATGGCGCGTTCTGGGATGATCTGGGGATGACGAAAGCGGACTATGTCCAGGTGACATTCCTATGGCTGGGCACCGACCGGGGCGCTGGCCAGGGCGAACCCGCCGCCCCGCCCGCCGACACGCGCGCCAGCCCGGTCGCTGTCGAGGCAGGCGCAGTGGTGGTGGACGACGGCGGCGACAACTACAGCGCCGAGGCGGCGATCAAATGGTACGACGCACCCTGCGGGCTGAATGGCCGGCATGCCTGGACCTATGGCACGCCCGACCCAAAGCAGAGTGAAAATCGCGCGCGCTGGAGTCCACGGCTGCCGGGGGGCGGTTTCTACGAGGCCATGGCCTACATCCCCAGCTGCGGCCGGCCAGCCACACAATCGGCACACTACCGCGTGCTATACGACGGCGCAGCGCGCGAGGTTGCGATCGATCAGCAGGCCGCCGCTGGAAATTGGGTCTCGCTGGGCGTCTATCACGTTAAGGACTCTGCGGTTGCCGTCGAACTGAGCGACGTGACCGGCGACGACGGCCGTGTGGTGCGATTCGACGCCGTCAAGTGGCTGCCGCGCGCCGATACGGCTCCGCCCGACGCGCGCGTAACCGAGGCCTCCAGGCAGGCCGATGGCAGTTTCCTGGTCCGCTGGGCTGGTGCCGACGATGTGAGCGGCATAGCCGCGTTCGACGTGCAGGTGCGGGCACTGCCCGATGGCGGTTGGACTGATTGGCAGAGGGCGACGACGGCGCTCCAGGCTGCCTTCGTGCCACCTGGGCCGGGCGGTTACGCGTTCCGCGCCCGCGCCCGCGATTGGATGGGGCACGAGCAGCGCTGGCGAGATACCGAGGATGTGCAGATTCAGGTCAATCCGTGACAAGATGACAAGATGACATTCAATACTCGAATCTCATCTTGCCACCTGGTCATCTTGCCATCGTGTCAGATTATTGTCGCTCGATCCGAATATCACCGCTGGTGGTGCCGATCGTCAACGTGGCCGAGCCATCGCCGGCCACACCTCGCAGGCCGCGCAATGGAGACTCACCGCCGAGCAGCTGGAACTCGCTGCTCAGGTCGCCGCTGACGGTGCTGGCGTCGAGTCGAAATCCGCTCGATTCAGGCAACCGCAGCCGCACATCGCCGGAGATCGAGTCCACCTTGTTGGCGCTCCCGCGCGCCAGGCTGCCATCATACTCGATTTCGCCGCTGGTGGTCGAAAATGAGAGCGCGCCGTCGCGGGCATCGCGCACGCTGATATCGCCCGAGACGCTGGTCAGCTTCAGCGGGCCGGCAACCCCGTCGAGCGCAACCTCGCCGCTGGTGGTGTTGATGGTAGCGCCGTCGATCTTGCCATTCTCCAGCGTGACGTCGCCGCTGATGCTGCCGACATCCAGCTTGCCGGCGATATCGCTGAGCTGGACATCGCCGCTGGTCGTGCTGACCGTCAGGCCGCCGGTCATGTCGCTGGCGTGCACGTCGCCGCTGACGCTGGCCAGCGAGACGGCCCCGCTCAAGCCCTCCACATCGATCTGGCCGCTGCCGGTGTGAATATCGGCCTGCGCGCCGGCTGGCACCGAGATCGTGTAATGCACACGGCGCGAGCAGAAGAAGCAGAAGAAGCTGCGGCTCGTCTCAGTCACACGCAGCGTATCTCCCGACGGAACGACGTCGAGTTGGTAGTCGCCGCGCGAGCCGCCGCGCTGGATCGCCTCGACATGGATACGGCTGCCGCCTGGCCGGATCTCGACATCCGACGCGGCGGCCGAGAGCTCGATCCGACTGCCCTGGTAATCTTGATCGACCAGGGTGATGCTACCGGAGCTGCCAAACGAGAGGCCGTGCCCAATGAGCTGAAATGCCAGCAGCAGCAGCCCTATCAGCACCAGGGCGACTCCAAGCCTTTTGGGACGGGGCGCCCGCTGCGGCTCCTCGGGGCGCTGGTAATACGGCTCATTCGGCAGCGCAGAGGCCGGCGCTGGCGGGTCGAGCGTATGATCGTAGGTCTCCTGATCGGTCATCGTGCGATCTCCTCGGTGTATAGCTACGCGGCGCGGCCGCGTGAGAATCTTCTCATTGACACAACTTACGTGGCGCCCACACGAGGGTGTTCGCAGCGGTAAATCCCATTTCACCTCTTGTTCATTTTTTCGCTTGCAGAGCAAAAAAATGAACAACCATTATGTAACCTTTATGTATCTTGCCGCCGTGTATCCCGAGTTTGCCTGCCCTGAGCTTGTCGAATGGGTCGAAGGGTCGAGGGGCAGGCGACATTGCTACTCACGCGGCGACTACGCAAGTCGTCTAATTTGATGGTTAGACGCTTGCTCCACCAGCGTAGTTGCAAGGATCGTTCCGCACGCCGGCCGCATTTGCGGTATAGTATATACTGGCATAACGGCCCGTCAGCCAGGAGTGAGATGATGCGACACTACCTACACGGCGCGGTGCGGCTGCTGCTGTTCTCGCTGCTGCTGGCGCTGGCCGGCTGCGGCGGCGAGGCCCCGCCAGCTATTCAGGAGCCCGCATTCGAGCGGCCCAGCGGGCCCGATGCGCGCGGGCTGGGCGACCCAAACGCGCCGATCGTGCTGGTCGAATACAGCGATTACCAGTGTGAGTTCTGCGCCAGCTTCGTTCGCGACACCAAACCACAGCTGGAAGAGAGCTACATCAAGACCGGCAAAGTCTACTTTGTCTACCGCGATTATCCGCTTGCCATTCACCCCGGCGCCAAGCTGGCCGCCTGGGCTGCGAACTGCGCCGCCGACCAGGGCAGCTTCTGGCCGATGCACGATCGGCTGTACAACGGCGCAATGGGCGGCGAGTGGTCGCAGGGCAACGCCGCCGACCGCGCGGTCTTCCTGGGTTATGCGAAAGAGCTAAAGCTTGACGAAGGCAAGTTCGAGACCTGCCTGGACGCGACCAGCGCGAACGAGCGGCGCATCCAGACCGATGTGGATGCGGGAGATAAGCACTTCATCGATGTCACGCCGACGTTCTTGCTGAACGGCAACATCGTGCGCGGCTCGCATTCATTTCGTGTGTGGCAGAGCTTGATCGACGACCGGCTGCAGAAGCTTGGGAAGTAGCGGCGTCGATCATTACATTACGCACCACCTGTTTTACCACCAAGACGCCAAGACACCAAGGTAATAGAAACCTTGGTGTCTTGGCGTCTTGGTGGTTCGAAACGTTCGAATTCGGTCGGCTCTATCCGGCCGACTCATCAGCGCGATCTGCTGATTGGTGTTTTCGTGGCGATCGTCACTTCGGGAACCGCGCCGTAGCGTCGCTGAAGGCGATAGCCCCAGGCCTCCAGCCAGCGTCCCAACCCGGCCAGGATCGGGCTATAGAAGTGTGCCCGCTGTGGCTTCGCCGCCAGCACTAATTGGGCCAGGCGGTCGCGCTGCGCGGTACGGACCATTTCTTCGAAACGCTGTTGCTGTATCTGCTGTTCGATCCAGTTTAGCATTATCTACTCCTCTCCCGCACATACACTGCTGCTCAAACAGTCGTTTCCTCGCTCGCCTAAATATAGGCAACCATATGCTCGATCCGCCTTAGCGGACGGTAGACGATAGACGGTAGACGATGGACGATGGCAGCTATCGTCCATCGTCCAAAATCGGAACGGATATGCGATAGCCACTACCTACGCGTACCGATCGCGCAGCTGCGCCAACAGGCCACGCAGCTCCCCGATCTCGGCGTCGCTGAGGCACGACCAGGGTGCGTAGAAATAGCGCTCAGTCATTGATTCTGCTTGCTGGCGCAGCGCCGCGCCGCGATCGGTCACGCGGTATGTCTCGCTGTATTGGGCGATCCAGCTGCGCTCCACCAGCTCGTGAATGGCTAGCACATACGCCTGAACCGGCTGTGCGCGGCGCTCCAGCCGCTTGGCCAGCGTCTCGGCCGAGTAAGCCTCGCCGCGCCAGATCAAGGTCAGCGCTTCCCAAGCCAGCCCGTCGATTTCGTAGGGCCGCCAGGCTGCGATATGCGCGTCGTCGCGGAAGCGCACCAGGTCGGTCAGGTACTGATCGGTCAGCGCGGCGGGGCCGGCGTGCGCGCCAGGGTCGGTCAGCCGGCTGGCGAGCAACGCGGGCTTATCGGCCGGCTCGGG
>DATFXE010000186.1:0-2893 GCA_035258585.1 Roseiflexaceae bacterium
GCAGGCTCAAAGCCATTTGATTGAAACCAGATCAATCACAGCAGAGCGAGCAGATCATGAAAGCAGTCGTATGGCTCGGCCCACGCCGAATGGAGCTACAGAGCGTGCCGGAGCCCACGCCGCGGCCCGGCGAGGCCATCCTGCGCGTCGACGCAGTCGGCATCTGCGGGAGCGAGCTGTCCGGATATCTCGGACAGAACAGCCTGCGCGTTCCGCCATTGGTGATGGGGCATGAATTCGCGGGAACGGTCGGCGCGATCGGCGCGGATCTAGTGAGCCTTCGGATCGGCGACCGCGTGACGGTGAACCCGCTGATCGGCTGCGGCGAGTGCGCGCTCTGCCGGCTGGGCCTCGAGAATCTTTGCCCCAAGCGCCAGATCATCGGCATCCACCGGCCAGGTGCCTTTGCCGAGCAGGTCGCCGTGCCGGCGACCTGCTGCACCAGGCTGCCGGATGGCCTGAGCCAGGTTGCTGGCGCGCTGGCCGAGCCGCTCGGCTGCGGCGTGCGCGCCGCCAATATCGGCGCGGTGGGTGCGGGCAGCCGCGTGCTCATTCTGGGCGCGGGGGCGATCGGGCTGATGTGCGTTGCGGCAGTGCGCAAGGCCGGCGGCGCCGTCACGCTGGCGGCCGACCCGAACGTGGGCCGCCTGCAAACCGCAGCGCAGTGGGGCGCCGAGCATGTGTGTGATACCCGATCGGCTGACCCGGCCGAAGCCGCGCGCGAGCTGACCGGCGGGCTTGGCGTGGACGTGGCGATCGACGCGGTCGGCACCGATACGACCCGGCGCGCGGCCGTGCGGGCCGTGCGTCCAGGCGGCACGGTCGTCCTCGTCGGGCTGCACGAAGCAGATAGTCCCTTCGAGGCCAACTATATCGTTCGCAGCGAGATCCGGGTGTCCGGCTCGTTCTCTTACACTCAAGCCGACTTCGCCGCTGCCGTGGCGATGCTAGCGGCCGGCGACGTTGCACCATCGACCAACTGGCTTCAGGAGCGCGACCTGGAGGAGTGCAGCGACTCATTCGCCGAGCTGATCGACAATCCGCCCTCGGTATCCAAGATCGTGCTGCGACCTTAGTCCAGCGTTCCGAAAGCTCGTATCGGACCAGGTCTGCCAGAGCCGGTTCTGCGGTTCTGCGGTTACACGGCCACAGAACCGCGGAACCGCAGAACCAGCCGATCCCGACTATAAGGCCGCCGCACTTCTATAGAAGATCCTCGACCCGCTCCCGTGGCTCGTACCCCAGCAGCGCCCGGGTGCGACGCAGATCGAGCCGGTTGCTCAGGTTGTCGGAACTGGCGTTCAGCACGGCGTAGCGCAGGTCGCTGGCCAAGCACAGATCGAGCAGCTGGCACAGATCGCGCGGTCCGAGGTAGGCGGCGGTCCACCAGCTGTCGCGCACGGCGCGCATGTGCTCGAGCGGCGGCGCAACCCAGCCGAAGCGCAGGCAGATCGCGCTCAGGCCGTGGACGTGGGCGAAGTAGCTGGCCAGGCTCTCGCCATACAGCTTGCTGACGCCGTACAGATTGCCGGGCGCCTGCTCATCCTCGGTGATATTGCGCCGATCGATCGGCAGCGCGCCGGTGGTGTGAGTGGAGCTGGCGAAGATCACGCGCTTACACCGGGCCTCGTGTGCGGCGGTGAAGACATTGTGGGTCGCGATGTAGTTGTTCGCCAGCAGCGACTCCATGAACGGCGCCTCGGAGTTCCGATCGGCGCCAAGGTGGATCACCATCTCCATGCCCGCGCACGCGCTTCGCACGGCCTCGAGATCGTCGAGCCGGCCCACCAGCGACTCCTGCCCGGGCGCTTGGTCGATTGGCCGCATGTCCAGCAGCCGCAGCCGGTGGCGCGAGCCGACGTGGGCGCGATATAGCGACGCTATATGACCAGCCCCGCCGGTGATCAGAACGTTCATGACATCCTCGACTCACGAGACAGATCAGGTGACGGGTGACGAATGTCGGGTGTCGCATCACTCGTCACTCGTCCCTCGTCCTCACCACTCCGCCACCGAGCCGTCGGCAGTGCGCCAGATCGGGTTACGCCAGCGATGCCCCACTTCTGCGGCGGCGCGAATCTTGGTCTCGTCCAGCTCGATCCCCAGCCCCGGTTGCGCCAGACGTGGGACGTAACCGCCCTGATAGTGAAACACATTTGGGTCGACCAGATAATCTAGCAAGTCGGAACCCTGGTTGTAATGGATGCCCAGGCTCTGCTCCTGGATAAAGCAGTTGGGGGTACAAAAGTCGAGCTGGAGCGACGCTGCCAGAGCGATCGGCCCGAGCGGGCAGTGCGGCGCGACAGCAATATCGTATGCCTCGGCCATGGCCGCGATCTTGCGCACCTCCCAGATCCCGCCGGCATGACTCAGATCCGGCTGGATGATATCCACCACGCCATCCGCCAACAGTGATTTATAATCCCATCGCGTGAACATACGCTCGCCGGTGGCGATTGGGATAGTAGTATGCCGTGCGATCTCGATCAGCGCCTCGTTATTCTCGGGCAGCACCGGCTCCTCAAAGAACATTGGCTTGAACGGCTCCAGCTCCTTCGCCAGCACCTTGGCCATGGTCTTGTGAACGCGCCCGTGAAAGTCGATTCCGATCTCGATCCCGTAGCCAAGCGCGTCACGCAGCGCGCCGATCCGCTCGACCGCCTCGGCGATTTTGAGCCGCGAGTCGATCCAGGCCAGCTCGGCGGTCGCGTTCATCTTCAGCGCGATGTAGCCAGCCTCGACCCGCTCGCGCGCCGCCGCAACCAGCTCGGCCGGCTGGTCGCCGCCGATCCAGGCGTAGACCCGCATCCGCTCACGTACCGCGCCGCCCAATAGCTCATAGACCGGCACACCCAGCCGCTTGCCTTTGATATCCCACAGCGCCTGGTCGATA
>DATFXE010000187.1:0-3698 GCA_035258585.1 Roseiflexaceae bacterium
TCGAGCACCAGCACGACCGGCTCGGCCAGTTCGGCCAGGTCGTTGATGAGCAGCGGGAGAACCTGGTCGGTGACCGTCGTCCTCGGCGAGTGAAGCGCCGCGTGCGCCGACCCACCGACGTCCGGCACGATCGTCTGGAGCGCCGCGAACACGCCATCCCAAAAGCGAACCGGGTCGTTGTCGGCAGCGTCGAGCGAGAGCCACGCAATGTGTGGGGCTAGAGGCTTGAGGCTTGAGGCTTGAGATGGAGACTCTTCCACAAGCCGCAAGTCTCTAGCCTCTAGCCTCTGGTGGTCGAGCCAATCCGCGAGCAGGGTGGTCTTGCCGAAGCCGGCCGGGGCGGCGACTAGAGTCAGCGGCAGCCCCAGGCCGGCGTTGAGGCGCGCCAGCAGCCGCGGCCGTGGAACCAGCGCGCCGCGCGGCCGTGGCAGATACAGCTTGGTCGTCAACAGCGGTGCGGCCGAACGCGGCCGGGCCGCTGCCGGGCTGGCCGATGTGCTGCGACTGGCCGGGGTATCGGCTGGATCGCCAGCAAGCTGAATGGCGGCCGCGCGCAGCCGCTCCGCGGTCAGGTCGGCCGATCGACCCAGGTAGGCGCGCCGCTGACGGCCGGCGACGGTGCGGTAGGCGCGCCAGTACTCGCCGCCACGCGCCCGGCCCTCGCGGCGTGCCGTGAAGTTGCCGGCATCAGAGTGAAACGCGAACAGCGTAGCCTGGTCCAGCCAATCGAACCAGCCAGGGCTGCCAACCACGATCGGCTGCGCGGCGCCGTGGTCGCTCAGCAGATTGTGTTCCACATGTGGAGTCGCGCGCGCCATGTAGCTTTGTGATACCTTGCACTCACGCGGCCAGCTTGGCCGCTCACGGCGCCTGCGCGCCGAGCGCCTCGACATACACAGCGTACAGCGACTGGCTGGCGGTCATGAATAGGCGATTCTTTTTGATCCCGCCGAAGCACAGATTCGAGCACGCCTCGGGCAAGTGGATCTGGCCGATCAGAGCGCCATCGGGCGCGTAGCAATGCACGCCGTCGAAGCCGGGGCCGCCCCAGCCGGCGGCCGACCACAGGTTGCCGTCGCGATCGGTCCGGATACCATCCGAATTACCGGGACTCATCTCTACAAAAACGCGACCGTTACTCAAGCGCCCATTCTCGACGTCGAAGACGCGGATGTGGGCGGGCGCGCCGGTATCGACGATATAGAGCAGCCGCTCGTCGGGCGAGAAGCACAGCCCGTTCGGCCGGTCGAAGTCGTCGGCCACCACGGTCGCCTCGCCGCTGCCCGGGTCGAGCCGGTAGACATTGCGCGGCAGCTCGAAGGGCGCCTTGTACCCTTCATAGTTCACCAGAATGCCATAGCCCGGATCGGTGAACCAGATCGACCCGTCGGAGTGGACTACGACATCGTTAGGCGCGTTAAGGCGCTTGCCGTCGAATCGATCCATCAGCACCGTGATCCGCCCGTCGTGCTCAGTGCGCGTCACCCGCCGCGCGCCGTGCTCGCAACTGACCAGCCGCCCCTGGTGATCGCGGGTGTGGCCATTGCTGTTGTTGGCCGGCGAGCGGAAGACCGTCACCGCGCCGGTCTCCTCGCTCCAGCGCAGGATGCGGTCGTTCGGGATATCCGAGAAGAGCAGAAAGCGGCCATCGCCGAACCAGACCGGCCCCTCGGTCCAGCGCGCACCGGTCCACAGCCGCTCGACTGCGGCGCCGCCGAGGCGGTACTGGTCGAAGCGCGCATCGATCGTTTCGACCGCCGGATCGGGGTAGCGCACGACCGTGCGATCCTGGCTCCAGGCCTGCGCGCCAGGGCTTGGGCTTGTCATTGCTATGCTCCTTCTTTATTAGGACTTACGCAGTTGGCGTTTTAGCGGGGGCGCGGGGGCCGCTGGCCCCCGAGAACCTCCTTTTTCTACCCACCTGTGGCGGCAAAGCCGCCACAGGTGGGTAGAAAAAGAAAGGGGTTCTTTGGAGGGCAAAGCCCTCCAAACCTCCCAACCGCGTAACTCCTATTTATTTGCCCGCGGGATAAGCCGCCCGAGCAGCTCAAACTCGTCGTGGAATGCGCCGACGATCGCCTCGGGGTCGGGCACCAGCCCGATGTCGGTCGCCACGCCCAGCCGGACCTGGCCGGCGTAGCTGAGGATGCTGACGCCCAGCCCCAGCCGGCCCGACTGCGGCACCCAGAACATGATCTCGCGGATCGGCGCGCCGGCCAGGTAGATCGTCTCGCGCGGGCCGGGCACATTGGTCATCACAGCAGTGGCCTTGGCGCCGAACAGCGATACCGCCACATCCTGCAGCTGGTTGGTCATCAGGCCCATCGCGCTTAGCACACCGTAGGCCACCAGCGCCTCGGGCGAGCCTTTGAGCGCCTCCATGCGCTGCTTGAGATCGAACAGCCGGTCGAGCGGATCGTCGGCGCCGACTGGAAGCGCCAGGAAGATCAGCCCGAAGCGGTTGCCAAGCGTCGCAGGCTCGTTAGGCGAGCGCAGATTGACCGGCACCGCGGCGCGCAGGTTCAAGCCGTCGACTGTTTCGCCACGCGCGAGCAAATAGCGCCTGAGCGCGCCGGTGACAGCCGCCAGCAGGATATCGTTGACGGTAGCGCCGACGGCGCGCCCGATCGCTTTGACATCCTCCAGCGCGATCGGCGCTGACCAGGCAGCGCGCTTAGATACCCCGAGCGCGCCCTTGAAGGCCGTGTGCGGGTCGGGGCTCATCAGCAGCAGCCGGCTCAGCGCCAGCGCGCTGCTGGCGCCCAGTTGGGCCGCCTCGGCCAAGCGAGATGGCTCCAACAGCGCCTCGATCCCCTGGTCGATCAGCTTTTCGGCCGCGCGCACGGTGGCGTTGGCTGCGCCGATCGGGCTGGTGTAGGGCGAGCGATCATTACCTGCCGTCTCGATCGTACTGCTGGGGGCGGGCGGCTCGGCGCTCTCATCGGTCAGTGAGAGCAGCACGCGCACTAGCGCGATGCCGTCGGCCATGCAGTGATGCAGGCGGGCCAGCAGCACACAGCCCGCGCCATATTCTTCGATCAGGTGGAATTGCCAGGGCGACTTGGTCAGGTCGAGCGGCGTGCTCATGAGCGTGCTAACGAGATCTTGGAGCGCGGCCTGGTCGCGCGGCGCCGGCAGCGCAATGCGGTGCAGGTGCGCGCGAAGGGTGAAATGCGGATCATCATGCCAGCGCGCCACGCCGGCAGTGGTTATCACGCGTTGGCGAAAGCGGTCGAAGCTCAGCAGGCGCTGCTCGATCGTCGCCCGCAGCCGCTCGAAGCTGAGCGGCTGGTCGAACACTAGCACGCCTGTGACCATCATGAGGTTGGTCGGGTCCTCCATCCGCAGCCAGGCGGTATCGACATTCGAGAGACGTTCGGGTCGTTTGCCTGACATGTATCACCTCCAACGCAGGAGTCCTAACCACGAAGGCGCCAAGACACCAAGATTCTAAATCAGGCTAACATCAGTCCTTTTTACCCTTGGTGTCTTGGTGTCTTGGTGGTAAGCCCAGTATTCCTGCTCACGAAAAAACCGAGGGGCGCGCGGCCAGCTGGGCATCGATCATCGACTGAATGCGTTCGCGCAGCTGCTCGCACAGCCGCGAGGCCAACAGCGGATCGGCGGCTGCATCCGGCCCGTAGTCGGCCGTGGCGATCGGCTCGCCAAAGGCGATCGACCACTTGGTTCGCAGCGGG
>DATFXE010000188.1:0-3690 GCA_035258585.1 Roseiflexaceae bacterium
CCCCCCGCCGATGGAAAGAGCGGCTGGCGCGGCAGGCCAAACGCCTGGATCGCGCTGTTGAGCAAACCATTGTTGTTCAGAATAATCATCCACGCGTACGTGCGCACCAGGAAGTTGGTCCAGAACGGAATCAAGATCAGAAACAGCAGCACGCTGCGCCAGCGCGGCGTGCGCTGGATCACAAACAGAGCGAGCGGATAGCCGATCAGCAGGCAGATCAGTGTCGTGAGGATCGCGATCCAGATCGAACGCAGATAGGCATTGACGAACAGCTCTTTCGTAAACAGCGTGATATAGGCGGCGAGCGTAAACGGCAGTTCCGGCTTGCCGGTCTTCCCGGAGGTCATCACGCTATAGACGACGATCACCACCAGCGGCACTGCGAAAAACAGAATGAGCCAGAACAGACCGGGGAACAGCAGCGCGCCGGCCTGGAATCGCTCGCTCCGGCGCAGCTTTAAGAGCAGCCCGATCTCGCGCCGCTCGGCGTTTGGCAGGGTTTCCGCCGCCATATCTGCTCCTCATTGTAGATTGTAGATTGCAGATTGAAATAATCTGCAATCTACAATCTACAATCACTCGGTCAAGACCAGCGCGTTCTCGATCGGCCACCACAAATAGCCCTGCTCGCCACGCTGCCAGTAGGCATCGCGATCCACCGTCGAGCGCGTGTTCTGCTCCCAGACAGTAAATACGCGCTCCTCTCCAAGCTGGACCAGAATGCGCGTATCGCTGCCGATGTAGGAAACCCGCTCGACGCTGACCGGGAACATATTCACTGGCGGATCGCTCGGCGGCTGGACCGACAGGCGCGCCTTCTCCGGCCGCACCGATACGAACGCCTCCTGATCGGGCTGGACCGCCTGCGTGGCCTGCCCGCGCAGCACCAGGCCATCCGCGGTGGTGACGGCCACAGCGCCGGGCTCGACCGCGCTGACACGGCCTCTCACGAAGTTCGACTCGCCGATGAAGTCGGCCACGAAACGGCAGCTCGGCCGCTCGTAGATCTCGGTCGGTGAGCCGACCTGGAGCACCTTGCCGCCGCTCATCACCGCGATCCGGTCGCTCATCGTCAGCGCCTCTTCCTGATCGTGTGTGACATAGATAAACGTGATCCCCACACGCTCCTGAAGGCCCTTGAGCTCGAGCTGCATATCTTTGCGCAGCTTCAGATCGAGCGCGCCCAGCGGCTCGTCCAGCAGCAGCACATCGGGCCGATTCACCAGCGCACGCGCCAGCGCCACCCGCTGCTGCTGGCCGCCCGAGAGCTGGCGCGGCTTGCGCTCGCCATAGCCGCTCAGACGCACCATGTCAAGCGCTTCGGCAACCCGTTTGCCGATCTCGTTCTTGGGAACTTTCTTCATCTCCAGGCCAAACGCCACGTTCTCGGCGACGCTCATATGTGGGAAGAGCGCATAGGACTGGAAGACGGTATTGACGCTGCGCTGAAACGGCGGTGTGTTGCCGATCGGCTGGCCGTTCAAGCAGATCTCGCCAGCCGTAGGATATTCAAAGCCGGCGATCATGCGCAGGCTGGTGGTCTTTCCACAGCCGGATGGTCCGAGCATCGAAAAGAATTCGCCATCGCGAATTTGCATGCTGACGTGATCAACAGCCACAACCTCGCCAAAGCGCTTGATGACATCGCGCATTTCGATAGCATAGCCATCCTTCACTGGGGATCCTCCGTCCTAGCATGCTTAGCGAGCAAGTTCGACTGGCAACGGGATGTTGCCGGCGCATGAAGTCGCGTCAGCTCAACCAATTATGCTGAATAACCTGGGCGGGCCTGACCGAGATTATACCACACCCGGAAGATGCAGCAGCGCGTTCTCCAGCGCCAGCTGTGGGTTGACGTTCTCGCGAAGTTGCTTCGCGGTTTCGTCCAGCCGGGCGATAAAGGCGTGAATGTCGGCCAGCCGGTAGCGGCGCGCCGCCTGTGCGATCTGATCGGAGCGATCGATGTGAGCGATCTGCTCGGGGCAACCGGCCGCCACCACCATCACGTCGCGCCACCAACTCTGCCATAGCTCCAGCGCGGCGAAGACGGCCGCCTGCTCGCCGCCGCGGTATTCCTTGGCGCGCTCCTCAGCCCAGCGGAAGGTGGCGGCGCGCGGTTGGGTGTGCAGCTCCAGCAGCGCGTCGAGCTGCGCCTGGCGCGCGGCAAGATCATCCGGCGAATCGACCATGCGCAGCGCCCAGCCAACCCGCCCGCCGCTCCAGGCCGCTAACAGATCGGCGTCGCTCTGGGCCAACTGGTAGCGCTCGTGCAGCGCTGCGGCCACTGCCGCGCGCGGGATCGGGCGCAGCTTCAGCGGCTGGCAGCGCGAGACGATCGTCGGCAGCAGACTGCCGGCGGTGTTGGCGATCAGAATCAGGGTCGCGTAGGGTGGAGGCTCTTCGAGTGTCTTCAGCATGGCATTCGAGGCCGCCTCGGTCAGCCGCTCGGCGTCGTGCAGTATGAACACCCGCCGCCGCCCTTCATACGGCCGCAAATTGATGTCGGCCTGCCACGCGCGCACTGTATCGATCTTGAGCTCTTTCTGGCGCAGCGCCTCGTCCGGCTTTAGCCCGGCGGCCTGGCTGGCCATACCGGCGACCCGCACATCCGGATGGTTGCCGCGCTCGATCAGCCTACACGCCCGGCACCTCAGGCACGGGTCGGGGCTACTGGTTTCGCAGTTCAGCGCCTGCGCCAGCCGTAGCGCTAATACCGACTTGCCAACGCCGGCCGGCCCGCTGAGCAGGTAGGCATGTGCGACATGTCCGCCCGAGATCGAGCGCCGCAACAAGTCAACCGCCCACTCATGACCTATGATGTTCCAGTTCATTGTTTTACTATAGTAAATGGTACTGACCACTCGTTGAAGCGTATTATTGATTGCTGTATAGAGAACGAAATCGCCTAGTGCGTAGTGCGTAGTCCGTAGCGGCGTGATCATGGACTACGCACTATGTTTAGCTCACAATGCAGCGGTCGATACAACAGCGAATAGATCACACTTCGTCAGTTCCTAGCACACTGCCCTATCTCCACATATCGGCTTAAGCAGCGTATACTAGCCGCCAAAGGTTATTTGTTGCGGGGTTGGGGAGGTGTGGGGGCGGCTGCGCCGCCCCCAAACCCCCACCCAAAGTGTAAAGTACGTTTGAAACATGCCTTAGGCACAATATAACAAATGTGTCTCAAAAAACGCGCAACGCGCGAATCTTTCCACGCGCCGGAGGCGTTTCTTTATTTGTATGAGTACAATAGCCGTGCTTAGGAATAGAAAACCATGTCGCTTTGCACTATCATGATCATCGACGACACAGCCGACCACCGCGACATGCTCAGCCGCCTGCTGCGCGCGGTGGGCTACCGCGTGCTCGAGGCCAGCCCCGGCGAGGCGGCGCTCAACCAGGCGCGCGGCGAGCGGCCCGATCTTATCCTCACCGCGCTCTCGCTGCCCGGCCAGCCGGCTTGGGAAACTGCCCGGCTGCTGCGCGACCAGCCGGCCCTGGCCAATACGCCCATCCTCGGCGCGTCGGTCTACAACCCGTTGCTGACGCCGGCCCGCGCTGAGGCGCTCGGCTGCGCCGATTATGTCGATAAGCCCTTCGATCTGGACGACTTGCTGCGCCGGATCATGCAGCTGCTGCCAGGCGCGCCGGCGCTGCTGGCCGCGTGAGAATCCGACCAGGTGACCA
>DATFXE010000189.1:0-10017 GCA_035258585.1 Roseiflexaceae bacterium
CCCCCCGCCGATCGCCTTTACCGTCGGTGAGGCGACGTCCCTGCTGACCGGGCTGGCGCTGCTCGATCGCCTGCATGCCAAGCCGTTTGCGGCGGAGTTGGACGCCGCAGCCCACAAATTGCTGGCCGCTGTGCCCAATTCGCTTCAAAACGTGCTGTCGCAGGCGCAGCGGGTGATCGGCTTTGAAGCCATCCCCGAAGATATCTTTCACCCCGAGCGCGCCCGCGCACCCGGCATGCACGATCCTGTGTCATCCCGTGCGGACCACCTGGCTGAGGCACAGGCCGTTACGGTGTTTTTGAGGTGCATTTTCGACCAGCAGGCGGTGGAGTTCGCCTATAGCTCACCCTACGGCCAGGCGTGTGAGACCCAGATAGTGGCGCCCTACGGTATCCTGTGGGATCGCGATCGCTGGTATCTGATTGGCCGAGGGCTGGCGAGCAGTGGGGAGCCGCGCCTGTGGCGCGCCGACCGAGTGGTGACCATCGCACGCTTGCCACAGCACGTGGCATACTCGGAAGCGTTTGCCACCGGCCACCTGCTGGGCCGCCAGTGGCTCGCCGCGGCGATGGCAACATGGGCTGAAATGGCTCCCGTCGTGATTCGGATGGCGCCTGCGCAGGCGGAGCGACTCAAGCATGACTGGTATTACGCCCACGCACACTTCGAGGATCGCTCGGCGGGTGATGTGCACATGACCTTCGGCGAGAACAACCGCGAATTCGTCTTTGAGCTGCTGCGCTGGCTCGGCCCCGGCGCGGAGTTGGTCGAGCCACAGGCGTGGCGTACGGCATTCGCCGACGAACTGCGCGCGATGCTGCGGTCCTACGAAACCTGATCCGCGGTCCCGCTGGTGAAGCTACGCCTTCAATCTGGCGTGTTCTCACTGGCTCGCATCGTACGGGCTCGGTCGTAGCCACGCATAGCACTGGCCCGTGACGCTGCCGTAGACAATATGCTGGGCGATAAACGCCGGCGCATAGCTGTCCAAGAGCCACGGGTCGACCAGGGGCAACACGACGAAGTAGGCGATCAGCCAGACCAGCAGCCCATACGCCAGCCCCGCCACCAGCGGTATCCCATAATCCGAGGGCAGCTGCAGTATGCGCCGCGTCACCATACCAAAGAGTGCACCCAGCAGCATCGCGGTGATCAGGTGGAGCAGCGTGCCGAGCAGCACCGGCACAGCGGCGAAGCCTGCCTGTGCGGCCGCCTGCAGTCCGAGTACAACAACTGCGATCGCTTTGGCTTCGCGCCAGATATCCTGGCGCTGGACGAGCGATATCAGTGCCGCGACCAGTGCCATCGCCAGGCCGCCGGCCAACCCCGCGAGTGCGCCATCCAGGCCGATGCTATCTGGCAGCGGCGAGACCACCACCCGCGTAGGACGTGCTATAGAACCCATCGAGACTCTCCTGTGCTCGCCATCGTCACTCGACGATACGCTTCGTTTCCATTAACAACTGCTACTCTGGCCATATCCCAACCTTCATCATGTCGTATATCCGCGCTTGAACACTCGCTCTGAGAGCGGACTAATACGCCAGCGGCCATACGCCACCAAGGCTGCCAACGCGGCGACAACCACATTGAGGACGGCGTTGAGGGTCTCGCCGCGTGGGATGTGGAAGACGATCGCGCCGAGCATCAGCAGAACCAGGCCGAATGCAGCCAGCGGGGTCAGGCGGGGTTGAATGCGGGTCAGCCCCGGTAGGAGCAACCCCGCAGCCGCCAACAGCTCGGCCGCGCCAGTAGTAGCGTGAAGCGATGGCGAGAGATCGTACATCCAGTGCAGTGGCGCTGGCAGATTGGGCGGAAGCACGAAGTGGATGACACCTGTGGATGTCACAAACACGGCCAACAGGACTTGCAGAACCCATAAAAGGATGTTCATAGGAGTGAGCTCCTCTTGTGGCAATGAACAGCTTTCCTGGTCGCTGTCATTGCGAAAACTCATACGATCGTGCGTCGCTCCGGCAGTGGGCACGATCACTCAGTGGACTTTGGACCAGTCGTTCGCTCATCGCACGTTGACAAAGAAGCTGTTCCAAAGATGGGTAAGTAGAGTGCAATGTTCAGCCAGATTCAATCAGCCAACGTAGGTAAAGAAACCAATAGCAGCGTTCATACGCCTCGCCCCGAAAAAGCACGCCTTAACGTGGTTGCGATCTCTGAAATCGCAGAAACCCCGGCACCTACTGACGGCTGCAGCAGAAATCCGTGCATCATACCTTCGTAATTCTTGTAAGTGACCGTGACCCCAGCTTCTTCGAGCCGTTCTGCATACTTTTTCCCTTCATCTCGCAGCGGATCGTAGTTCGCTGTCACAATCAGCGCGGGTGGAAGATTGGCCAGACTCTTTGCGCGCAAAGGGCATAAATAGGGCCGGTTCAAATCTGTATTGCTATGAATATAGTGATTCCAGAACCATATCATCATATCGCGAGTAAGCGTATATCCCGTGGCATATTCTTGAATTGATGATGTGCCCGGTAAGTAGTAATCGGTCGCTGGATACGCCAATACCTGATAGATTACTGTGGGGCCGTTTCTATCACGCGCCAGTAGCGTTACTCCCGCAGCAATTTGGGCACCTGTACTATCGCCCCCAATAGCGATACGGTGAACATCTCCGCCTTTGTCGGTTGCATTGTCGAAAACCCATCGGGTAGCTGTATACGAATCCAATAGCCCAGCAGGGAATTTGTACTCAGGGGCTAAACGATAGTCGACAGAAACGACAATGCACTCGGCTTGGTTCGCAATCAACCGACAGAGCCGTTCATGTGTCGTAATGCTGTTGATCACTCCACCGCCGCCGTGGATAAATACCAGAATGGGAAGAGATTTGGCGTTGTTCGGTGTGTAAATTCGTATTGGGATATCTGTATCAGGTCCAGGAATGAGGCGATCTTCAGCCTTGTATATGTCTTGGAGTTCTACATTGGCAGTAAGGGCGGTAGCCATTCTCTGCCTGGCATCAGCAACGCGTAAGAAATGTATCGGTGGCAATCCGGAGGCAGCCGCCGCGTCTAACCATTCCTGTGCTTGCGGATCAAGTGGCATTTTCTTTCTCCCTTCCTAGCGATCGGTCGATTGCTCTTGCTGTACCAAGCGTTGATCGGCTATATAGACCTTTATCACGATTAAACTATCGATTTCCACGGAGTGATACGAACGCGAAAGTTGTGGAGCGCACAGCAGATTTCCGCTCCGGTGATAAGCTGACGTCGGTGGATGTCCAGGTGATCTTGAATCCAGGGATCTGCAGGCTGGCCTCCACGAACTGGCGCAGCGCAGCTTTTCCGACGACGGCTGGCTGCCCGGGCGGCAGGACGATGGCATCTGTGCCGGACTAGACCTATCCTCGCGGCTAGTTTCTCGCCTACTGTTATCCCGTCTATCAGTATTATGGCAGATGTGATATACTGGTACAAGGAGGCATTCTATACCAGTAGTAAATCCTACCAGGCTCAACAGAGGGAAAGCATGATGCGGCGCGACGATGGCGAGCACACGAGGCGGATGGAGTTAGCCTCTTTCCTGCGCAGCAGGCGCGAACGCCTGCGACCCGAACACGTCGGATTGCCGCTGCGACCAAGACGCCGCACGCCCGGTCTCAGGCGTGAGGAAGTCGCCGAACTAATCGGCATTGGCGTCACCTGGTATACCTGGTTGGAGCAAGCACGACCGATCCACGTCTCGGCAGACGTACTAGAGCAGGTGGCGCGTGTCTTCGGGTTGAGCAGCGATGAACGAGCGTATCTGTTTCAGCTGGCACAGCGCTCCTTGCCGCCAGCAGTACCTGAACCTCATGAAGTGGTGCGACCGGTCTTTCGTGATGTATTGAGCGCACTTGAACCCTCGCCTGCCCACATTCGCGATCGCAGCTGGAACGTGCTGGCGTGGAACCGCGCCGAGACCTGTCTGGTCGACTGGCAGGCGTACGCAGCGAGCGAGCGCAACATTATCTGGCATCACTTCACCAATCCCAGGTTTCGCCAACTCATGGTGAACTGGGACCGCGAAACGCGCAGTGTGCTGTCCGAATTCCGTCTGGAGAGCGGCCAACACGCCGAGGATGGGTGGTTGAGGACACTGATCGGGCACCTGCACGAAGTCAGCGCTGAGTTTCGTGCTTGGTGGCCGCTGCACGAGGTGCGGCGCGAGCGTGAGCTTCCGATTGAATTCCAGCATCCCGATGTTGGACGCTTGATTCTGCAACCAGTTACGGTCGTGTTCACGACTGAACCGCAGCTCGCGATGCGCATCCTGATGCCACTGCCAGAGGCGGATACCGCCGCCAAGCTCCACGCGCTGATGAAACAGGCAGAGGCGGGTTAACCTAGGCAACCTGGCTAGTCGGTATTCATGCCATCAGGATCTTGGGATTCCTGTTCCTCTCAGAACAACCCTCTGTCCATCCATAGCGTAGATAACTGACGATGTGTGGAAAAGCGATTCGTGCTTGTGCCTTGCCTTTTCCGCATTTACATAACGAACTGCGCGATAGCCAATCTTGTTTATGGCCATTTCTCCGCTCCTACTCGTACCCGAAGTTCATTGAGGGCGCGCTCATGCAGCAGATAACAAAAGCACTTGACAAGAACGACCGGTCGTGCTATTATCGAACTATGAGCAAGGGTAAACAGACATATCAAGCCATTGTCAATCAAGCTCTATCCGACGCCGTCGCGGTTGGCTTGGAAGACATTTCGCTTGGCACGCTCGCCTCCAGCCTCAAGCTTTCCAAGAGTGGTCTGTTCGCGCACTTCAAATCGAAACAGCAGTTGCAGCTCGCGGTTTTTGAGGAGGCGGTTGCGCGCTTCAAGCGACAAGTCATCGCACCGGCGCTCAACAATGCTTCGGGGGTGGCGCGTCTGCGCGCGCTATTTGAGGCGTGGCTCGACTGGATTGAGGGAGATGCGCAGATGAAGGGGTGCCTCTTCGTGGTTATGTCGACTGAGTACGCTGACCGCCCCGGTGTATTGCGCGCCAAGCTTGCCGCCTATATGCGCGACTGGAGAGGCCTGCTCGAACGCACTGTCAAGCAGGCGATTGAGGCTGGCGAGATGGATACACAAGCACAGCCTGAACAGGTCGCCTCCGAGATCATTGGGATCGCGCTGGCCTTCCACCAATCGTCGAAACTTTTGGACGATGCCGATGCGCGGCGGCGCGCAGTAGCCGCGTTCAATCGCCTTATTTCACAAGGCGCCTCTGTACAGTAGCGAATGGGTGGTCGACGCTTTGTGATCGTCGAGAAAAAAGCACGACCGGTTGTGCTTTTCACTCGGCTCACCGCGCAACGCGACCGGAAAGAGGAACGACGATGTGGCACTTGCACGAGATCATGGCGCGAGCACAGGAACGATTTGTTGCGCGAAGCACAGTACGATCACTAGATGTAGGTGATCGATGCGGGCCGTGCGCAGCTGCGCGAGATCATCCCGCTCTGGGAGCAGGCTCAGGCCTGGAGCATCGCTAATCAACGGTAGTTACTACCATACAGGGAGATCGTTATGACCACAGAGAGTATCCCGACCGAGGCCACCCAGCTCGCGCCCACCACCTTGCCGCGTAGTGGCGCGCGCATCAGAACGCGCCCGCTCCTTCTCGCGCTGCTGGTGCTGATCGTGCTGGCGGTCGCGGCGCGCTTTGGCTACAGCTACTACCTCGACTCGACCATCTATGTCACCACCGATGACGCGCTGGTCGACTCTAACCTGGTCTCGGTCGCGCCGACATCATCAGGCACGCTCTCGATCTGGCGAATCAAGCCGGGTGACAAGGTGCGCGCCGGCCAGATGCTCGGCCAGGTCAAGCCGGCGACCGGCTCGGCCTATGTCAACATCACCGCGCCTATCGACGGCACCATCCTACGTGTCGATGGTCGCGAAGGTCAGGTTGTCGCTCAGGCCCAAGCGCTGGCGTATGTCGCCAACCTCGACGCCATGCACATCACCGCCTACATCGACGAGAGCGCCATCCAGAAAGTTCACCCCGGCCAGGGGGTCGAGGTGACGGTCGATGCCAGCGGCCGCACGCTCTACCACGGCACGGTCAGCGAGGTGCTGCCGGCGACCGCCAGCTCGTTCGCGCTGCTGCCCTCCAGCGACCGTTCCACCGCCAATTTCACCAAGGTGACCCAGCGCATTGAGGTGCACATCGACATCGGCTCAACCAGCGGCAGCGCACTCTACCCAGGAGAGAATGCCTACGTGCGTATTCGCACGACGTAAGGAGGAGCTTGTCATGAAGCAGACCTACAAGCTGGTTGTATCTGCCACGCTCGCCGGCTTGCTGGCACTGGCGCTGGCGGCGTGTGGGACCGAGGCGACGATGGGCGCCTCCGCCGCTCAACCACAGCAGGCAAGCGCCGTGGCCCAGCCGGCCACCATAGCCGAAGCCGACACGCTTGGCACCAGCATTATCGCCATTGGCGAGGTGAAACCGACCCAGGACGCAAATCTGACCTTCCAGGTCGCTGGTACCGTCGCTCAGGTATTGGTCAAAGAAGGCGATCTGGTCAAGAAGGACCAACTCCTGGCAGTTCTCGACACGCGCGCGTTCGACGAGAAAGTCAGCCAAGCGCAGGCCGCGCTGCAGGTCGCGCAAGCCGCACTTCAGAGCGCGCAGGCCCAGAAGCAGATCGCGCTGGCGGCACAATCGGCGCTGACCGACCCGCCCAAGCCGGCCATGGTCAGCGCGGCGCGGGCGCAAGTCCGGGCGGCCATGGTCGCACTCAAGCAGGCTCGCACCGGCCAGAACCAGAACGTGATCAGCGCGCAGGCTGGAGTAACGGCGGCGCAGGATAGCCTGCAATCGACCAACGACAAGCTCTCGCGCGCCAAGACGAGCGCCGACGCGGCGGTCGAGCAGGCGGCGCTGGCGCTGACGCAAGCGCAAGCCGCCTATGCCACGGCCAAGAGCAACTGGGACTATGTGCAGGAGACAGATAAGAATCCGGCCAATCCAAATACTGTCAATCCCCTCACTGGGAAGAAGACCGCCAATAAGGTGACTGATGCCCAGCGCGCGCAGTACTATACTACCTACGTGCAGGCCGAAGCGGCGATGCACCAGGCCGAGCTAAAGGTCCAGCAGGCCCAGATCGATGCCCAGCAGGCGCGCCAGGCCGAGATTACCGGCATCCAAGCGGCCGAGCAGCAACTGACCCAAGCACGCTCGGCGCTGGACAAGGTCGCGGTGCCGGCCGACCAAGACAGCGTTGCGGCAGCACAGGCCAACCTGTCACTCGCGCAGGCCAACCTGGCCAACCTCCAGCCGGACCCACGCCCCGCGGACAAGGCCAAGGCGGCAGCCAACGTCTCGGCCGCCGACGCCTCGATTGCCGCAGCCGAGGCCACCGTGGCGCAAGCCCAGGCCGCGCTCGCGCAGGCCCAGCTCAGCCGCGCCTACGCCGAGATTCACGCGCCCTACGCTGGCCAGATCGCCCAGGTCAATGTCGATCCGTTCGACGCCAGCACCACGGTCGGCCAGCCGGCCATCCGTCTGCTCGACCTGAGCACGCTGCGGGTCGAGGTGCCTATCAGCGATGTCGATAGCGCGCGGGTGCAGCTCGGTCGGGCTGCCCAGCTTCACACCGACGCCCGTGATCAGGTCTTCACCGGCAGGGTCAGCTATATCGCACCCGAGGCGACCGCGAGTGGATCGACGCGCACCTACCTGGTGCGGATCGATCTTGATCCGCGCACTGATCTGCGCCCAGGCATGCAGGTGACCGTGGCGATTGCCGCCACCTAAGAAGGGACCGTTTCGATGAGTACAGCAGAACCGCTGCGCGCGGGGTCGATAGGCCCGGCCCGCCAGCAGGGCCTCGCAAGCAACCTGCTCGGGCTTGAGTATAAGTGGCTGGTGGCCATTGCGGTGATCTTCGGCCTGTTTATGGCCGTGCTGGACACCACGGTGGTCAATATCGCGCTCTCCAAACTGCAAGGTGTCTTCGGCGCCACGCTCAACGATGTGCAGTGGGTGGTGACCGGCTACACGCTGGCACAGACGGTCAGCATTCCGCTGTTTGGCTACCTGGCCGATCGTTACGGCATCAAGTGGATCTACATCATCTCGCTGGGTCTGTTCACACTTGCCTCGGCGCTGTGCGGGCTGGCCTGGAGCATCAATAGCCTGATCTTCTTCCGTGTCTGGCAGGGCCTGGGGGGCGGGGCGCTGCTGCCGCTGGCCTTCGCGCAGGTCTTTGCGGTCTTCCCGCCCCAAGAGCGCGGCCGCAGCCAGGCGGCGATTGGTATCCCGGTGCTGCTGGCGCCGGCGATCGGGCCGCCGCTGGGCGGCTACATCCTCCAGTACGCCAGCTGGCGCCTGATCTTCTACCTTAACGTGCCGATTGGCATCATCGGCCTGTTCTTATGCGCCGCGCTGCTGCAGCGCGGGCGGTTCAACCCGAGTGCGCGCCTGGACATCCCCGGCGTGGTGCTTGCGGCGCTGGGATTTGCCGCGCTGGTGTATGGCATCGGCGAGGCCGCCAGCGACGGTTGGAATTCCGCCAAAGTGATCGGGTTCGGCGCCTTTGGGCTGCTGTGCCTGCTGGCGCTGATTATCGTCGAGCTGCGCACGGAAGACCCGGTGCTGGATTTCAGCCTGTTTCGGAGCTGGAACTGGACCAGCGCCAACCTGATCACCTGGGCCACAACACTGGCGCTGTTCGGGGTGTTGTTCCTGATTCCGGTCTATTTGCAGAGCCTGCGCGGGCTGAGCGCGCTGCAGGCCGGCCTGGTGCTGCTGCCCGCTTCGCTGGTGACGCTCGTGGCGCTGCCCCTTTCCGGTATAATCATGGACCGCTTCGGGCCGAAATGGTCGATCGTGATCGGGCTGGTGGGCCTTGGGCTGGCGAGCTATCTGCTCTCCGGCCTGACGCTGACGACGCCGGCGGCGGTGATCCAGCTCTGGCTGGTTGGGCGCAGCATTGGGTTCGGCTTCGCGTACCAGCCGGCCAACGTGATCGCGCTGAGTGATATTCCACACCAGAAACTGGCGCGCGGCTCGTCGTTCTTCAATGTACTGCGCACGGTCGCGACGGCCTTCTCAACCTCGTTCCTGGCAACCTATATCAAAGATCGGGCCGTGCCGCACTACGCGCACCTGGCCGAGCAGGCGACTCCAGCGTCGTTGCTGTACGCCACGATACGCGGCACGATCGCGCAGGCGGCCGGGCAGGGTCGCTGGACGCTGCCAACCCAGGCGCAGGTGGTGGGGCAGCTGGTGGGGCAGCTACGCCTGCAAGCCGCCGTCCTGGCCTATCGCGACGCGCTGCTGCTGATCACGGGCTGCATTGTGGTGGCGTTGGTGCTGGCCTTCTTTGTGGGCAACCCACGGGGCGGCGCTGGCGCGATCGTGGAGTGAGACGGTCTGGGAGAGCATTGAGGCGCTCATTCTGGCTGAATGGCTCTGCGTGGCAATTTCCTGATAAGACAAGGTTCTTGCGAACTTTACACTTTTGGGTGGGGATTTGGGGCGGCTTCGCCGCCCCAAATCCCCACCATTGGGGAGGTGCGGAGGGGCCCGGGTACCCTCTGGGTGCCCCCTCCGCACCTCCCAACTGTAAAGTTGATCGCTGCCAGGCGAAACCTTGTCTAAGGACAAGATAACGGGCTTGACACCGCGCAGAAATGTGTATATACTCTTAGTATGCACGATCAAGCACGACAACCTGACCTGCCCGAGGGCATCGACGCGGCGCTCTTCTGCGCCTGTTTCAACCTGCGCAAGACCGCGCGGGCGATTACCCAGTTCTACAACGCCATATTACAGCCCAAAGGGCTGCTGGCCACGCAGTTCACGCTCCTGGCGATCCTGGCTCGCGACAATCCGACGCCGATCTCGGCGTTCGCCGAGGCCCTCGGCATGGATCGCACCACCCTGGCGCGCAACCTAAAACCGCTCCAGCGCGACGGCCTGGTGCAGGTTGCGCCAGACGAGACTGACCATCGCATCCAACTGGTCACGCTGACCGCAGAAGGGCGTGCAGCCCTGTTGGCC
>DATFXE010000190.1:0-20443 GCA_035258585.1 Roseiflexaceae bacterium
GGCGCGATCGCGCAACTGACCTATCGCTTCACCATTTCGCCTATCTCCTCTCACCTGTACCCTATCCCCTACCAGGAGGCCGCGCTCGCGCAAATCCAGCGCCAGCTGCTCGACAAAGAAAGGGTTGCCATTCGTCTTGGCGGCTAGGAAGGCTGTCAGATCATCGGCGACCGGCGCACCGAGCACATGTGCAGCCAGTGCGCGTATGCCTTCGGGGGCCAGAGCGCGCAGCTCGACCGCCTGCTGGCCGACATCGTCGTCCACCGGCATAATGATTGGGCTGCCGTCGTCGTGGTAGCGGCTGGCGAGCAGCACAGCCAGCGGGTATGCGGCGGCATCGCGCGTCAGCATGCGGAGAAGCTGCCGCGAATCGTCGTCCAGCCAATGTGCGTCTTCGATCTGGAGGATGACCGGCCTGCGCAGGCTCTCGGCCAGGACCAGAGTTCTGAAAGCGGCCAGGGTTCGCTCAAAGCGTCTATGCGGATCGGCCTTCTCATACGGCGAGCTCGCCCAGCGTAGCTCGACCAGCGCTCCCAGGAACGAGCGCGCCCGTTCCAGCTCGCTCCACAGATCGATCTGATCGAGCGCTTGCAGATCGGCTGCCAGCGCATCCAGCGCGGCGTCAAAGCGCGCTTTGTTCTCGGATTCTGCTCCATCTGCATCCTGGTCGAAATACGCCCGCAGGAACGACCGGAACGGGTGCAGCGATTGGCGGCGCATACTCTCGGCCGGGCAGGTGAACCAGGAAGCCGTGATCTCCATATCGCCTCGCTGATCGCCGCGCGAGAGAAGGGTTCCTGCGGCGCCGCAGGTAAGGGGCTGCTGCAGCTCATAGACCAGCCGGCTCTTGCCCATGCCCGCTTCGCCATACACATACACAAGCCCGGCGAACTGGCCGTCGAAGATTGGCTCGATCGCGCGCCGCAGCTGAGCCAGCTCGCCGTCCCGGCCGATCAGCGGGCCGCTATACCCCAGGGCGCCGGCAACCACAGGACGCGAGCCCACCAGCCGCGCGATCTGCACTGGCGTGCGCTTGCCCTTTACCTGAAGCGCGGGCAAATCTTCCCAGGCGAATGTGCCAGCGACCGCCTGCTGAACTCGCCGGCTAGCCAGCACCTCGCCCGCGGCCGCCGCCATCATCAGGCGCGCAGCTAGATTGACCGCGTCGCCCAAGGCGCCGTAGGTGCGGCGGGTGGTGCCGCCATAGGCCCCGGCGCGCATGGTCCCGGCCGCGATACCGATCTGGCTGGAGCGAATGAAGCCAAGCTCCGGCGGCGGCGCCCGCAGCTCCAGCGCGGCGGTCACAGCGCGGCCAGCATCGTCCTCATGGGCGCTCGGCGCGCCGAACGCGGCATAGAAATAGCTGCCCTTGTCGCCGATCGACAGCTGGATCAGCGTACCGCCGTAGCGCGCCAGAATGTTCTGCACCCAGCGAATATAGCGATCGAGCTTGTCTTCGGCCAGCTGGTCCTCTTCATAGGCGATCCCATCGAAGCGCACAAACAGCGCCACGGCCGGCCGCAGCTCGGGCTGTAACTCGCCGTGGCCGGCCTGTAGGCGCGCATACACGGCTGGCAGTAGCCAGGGCCGCAGCTGATCGGCACGCGGGGCGCCAGCTGTGAGCCGAGGCCAGGGTGCGGTGGACACAGGCGCCATCAGCCCACCGATCACTGGGAAGAGTGTCCCCTGCGCGTCGGCGCGCCACTCGACAATCAGCGCGCTCTCGCCGAGCGCGCCAACACATTCCGGGCTGATGACCACATCCGCACGGTGGGCCAGATGCTCGGCGGCAGCCACGCGATCCAGCGCCGCCCCGGCTAGCACGTCGATCCGCTGAATCGCCGGGTCGCCGACCACGAAGCGCCGCGCCGTTCCACTGGCGATCGCAGCCTTCAGCGCCAGTGTGACAACTCCGCCAGAGGGCAGCGCGACGCCGCCAAAGCGCGCCATGGCCCGCTGCATCATCAGCGCGCATGCCGTCGCCCGCAGCACGGAGGGAGATAGGAGATGGGAGATGGGAGTTGGAGGGCTACTCCCATCTCCCATCCCCCAACCCCCAACCCCTAGGTCGTCGAACCAGCAGGTGATTGCATCACCACCAAAGCCGATCACGCTGCCTCCGAAGCGATCGACCTCCGTGATCAGCGCGTCATATACCTCGTTGAGCTGGCGCGTCAGCTCTTCGGCGCCGCGCCGTGGGCCGAGCGTGCGCACCAGCGCCTCGGTCAGTGGCGTGAACCCGGAGATATCGGCGAACAGCGCCGTGCCACGCGCGCGGCTGGGCAGCGCCGCGCCATGCGCCAGCGCTTGCAGACGGTCGGCGGGGATGTAGGCCGACAGGAGATCCATATCGCTTCTAGCGCAAGGCCGCGACTCGATCGCGCTGCCATCGAGCGTTTCGAGCCAGTCGGCCGGGGCGTCAGCCCGCGGATGAGCCTGCATGCACCACCAGGGCACACGGTATTCCGCACACAGATCGATACATAGTTGATCGTTCATGGCTGCCTACGGAATAGTATTAGTCTACCATATTTGCGTGTGGTCGAATATCGGCGGAGATACCATCAGGTGGGGTCGGCTATCGCCTGTAGTACAAGGCACGCAGCGATACACCCGCTACCAGTTGCGGGGGTCGCGCGGGTCGTGGTCTGCGACCGAGTTGGCCATCACACCAGGCAGCGCTCGCACGGTCGCAAGGTTCGCAAGTCCCGCCAGCGCCGCGCGCAGGCTCAAAGCGCGCCGGCGCGATTCGGCAGCGGCGGGCTGCCGCCGGCCGGCGGGTCGCCACTGTGTCGCCAGCGAGACCAGTTTGCTCGCCTGTGATCGCAGATCTACCTGATACATTGGGGTTCCTTTCATAGCGGCTTGTGATCGTCTTGTGAAGCTACTATAGCGCCAGCCGGGCCGGCGCGCATCAGGGGAAATACGGTATTTGGTGCGGCAATCACAAGCGAGCAATCCAGTGTGACTACGTAGGCTTACGTAGCGCTCGGAGCTATGCTACAATTGGCGCTATTGTTCAGATATGCTGGCGGCCCTGGCCGCGGCGGGCAAGCATGAGCGCTCAGACCTCTCAACCGCTACGTGTGGCGATGCTCGCCCGCGTCGTCTTTCCGCTCCACGGCTTCGGCGGGATCGAGCGGCATGTCTTTCACCTAGTGACCCACCTGGCGCGGCTGGGCGTGCGGGTGACGCTGTATGTCCAGGAAGAGGCTAGAGGCTTGAGGCTTGAGGTTAGTGATTTCGCGGCTGCCACAAGCCTCAAGTCTCAAGTCTCAAGTCTCACATTCTTGCGCTACGATTTCACCTCGCCCTACCTGCGCCCGAACTCGATCCTGGGTCGGCAGATCAATTACCCCTGGTACGCTTGGCAGCTGGGGCGAATGGTGGCGGCGGCGGCGCGGCGTGGCGCATATGATATCGTGCATGCCCAGGGGCTGTGCGCAGCCGGCTACGGCTGGATCAGGCGGCGCGACCCACTGCTGGCCCAACTGCCCTTTATCGCCAACCCGCACGGCCTGGAAGAATATCGCACCCCCGACAAACGCAAGTGGCTGGCCTATGCGCCCTTTCGCGCGCTCTACTCCTACGGTACCCGCGCAGCAGATCGGGCGATCGCAACCGACGACTGCACCAAGGATGATCTGCCCTACTATCTCGGCGTTGACCCGCGGCGCGTCGTGGTCATCCCCAGCGCGATCGACGTGGACGAATGCATGGCCTGGACCAGTGACACGCAGCGCTCAGCCATGCGTGCGCGCTTCCAGCTCGATCAGGCCGACCTGGTGTTTCTCAGCGTGAGCCGCCTGGAGCGTAACAAGGGCTATCACATTCTGGCCGAGGCGCTTGCGCGGCTGCGCGACCGGTTGCCGCCGCGCTGGCGGTGGCTGCTCATAGGCCAGGGTAAGGAACGCGAGTCGCTGGAGCAGCAGGCGCGCGCCCTGGGTATCGCCGAGCATGTTACCTTCGCCGGTAAACTCGACGACACCGAGCTACACAGCCTGTATGAGGAGATCGATCTGGTCATCCATCCCACGTTGTACGAAGGATCGTCGTTAGTCACCCTCGAAGCGATGATCCATCGCCGGCCGATCGTCGCCTCCGCGGCAGGCGGCATTCCCGACAAAGTCTTCGACGCGCGCAATGGCTACCTGACGCGCCCCGGCGATGTAGACGATCTGGTGGAAAAGATCGGCCTGGCGCTCGACGCGCGCGCCAACTGGCCGGCCTGGGGCGAAACGAGCGTGCGGATCGTACGGACCACGTTCGACTGGCCGGTCGTGGCGCGGCGCACGCTCGAAGAGTACGAACGCATGCATGCCGAGCGTCTCCTGGCGCATCGTTAGGCACAGACTACCATCTTTCGACGACAGGACCTACGCGGTGGAGGGGTTTGGCGAGGCGCACGGAGCGCTTGACAAATCGCCCTTCATGCGGGTACAGTTAGTGACACGCGAGGAGGCCGGCGATGGCGACTGTGCGTCGCGAGCAGAACGATCAACGCCTCTACCTCATTCTCAAAGCACTCGGGAATCCGGTGCGCCTCCAGATCGTGCGCTATGTGCAGCAGCATCCGCGCTGCATCGGCAACCAGATCCAGCTTCAACTCCCCACCGACGTGGCGCGCGCTCAATCGACGCTCTCGCAACATCTCAAGATTCTGCGCGACGCTGGTGTGATCGAGGCCGAGTGCGACGGCGCGGCGACCTGCTATATGCTGAACCAGCGCAGCCTGGATTGGCTGCGCGAACAGTTGATCGATCTGGCGTTTTAACAGCGTCTTGACCGGCACAGGGATTGTGCTACAATGAACAATTGGTACCCGTCTCTCGCCGTCCTGAGAGCCGACATGACACATGTGCAACGTGAGCGATCCACGATGATCGGCGGCACACCATACAATCATACGAGGAGACGAGCATGGCCCAACAACTACGACTAATAATCGCCGACGACGAGTCGCTCATTCGCATGAACCTGAAGGAGACTCTGGTCGGGCTTGGCTATCTGGTGGTCGGCGAAGCTGGCGATGGCGTCAGCGTGGTAAATCTGGCCCGCGAGCTGCGGCCGGACCTGGTGATTATGGATATCAAAATGCCGAAGCTGGACGGCATCCAGGCTGCCAAGATGCTGACCGAGGACAAGATTGCGCCGGTGCTGCTGCTGACGGCCTACTCCGACCGCGAGTTGGTCGATCGCGCGCGCGAGGCCGGCGTGGTCAACTATATCGTCAAGCCCTTCCGCGATGCCGAGCTGCTGCCGGCGATCGAGATCGCGATGGCGCGCTACGCCGAGTTCCAGGAGATCGACAAGAAGATCGGCGATCTTCAGGAAACGCTGGAGACGCGCAAGCTGGTGGAGCGGGCCAAGGGCGTGCTGATGGATACGCAGGGGCTCAAAGAGCAGGAGGCTTTCCGCAAGATCCAGCAGCTGTCGATGAATACCCGCAAGTCCATGCGCGAGATAGCCCAGGCGATTTTGCTGACCGCCCAGATCGAGAAGTGAGGGCGCGCGGAGTGAGCGCCTTCTCCGCCGGCCCAGAGCGAACGTACGCTATTCCACGCTAAGAAAGAGCCGGAACTTAACCACCGGGTACCCTCTGGGTGCCGCCAAGTCACCAAGGCTAAGGCTTTCGGATGTTCTCTTGGTGACACCTAGAGGGTACCCGGCGCCTTGGTGGTTTTCGAATGGACGTTAGCTGCCGTCGTGACTGCGCCAGATGCAAATCCCACCCCTGCTGAAGCCAGGCCGGATCGGCACTGGTTTCGCGTTGTTTTGCCCCACGCCATCACTGCTGCGGTCGCGGTTGCCATAAGCTTGGGTACGCTGGCGCTGCTGCCGCCCAGCACGCCCGCCAGTACGCCCACGCCATCGGCCGTGCCAACCGCCATACCCAGCCCGCGCCCGACTACGCGCCCCGCCCCGGCCCAGCCGACTGCGCCGCCGCTGTCGCAGGGTATCTCCCAGCAGGAACTGGCCGATATCCGCGCCGAAGCCGACCGCAAGCAGGCCCAGATCTATCTGCTGCTAGCGATCGTGCAGATCGACGACGCCGAAACAGCGCTGCGCTCCAACGAGCTAGCCAGCGTTGGCCAGTCGCTCGTGGCGATCGATAACTCTTTCGACATGGCCTACACACGCTACGAGCGCGCTGGTGACTCGGCTCGCGACGCGATCGCCCAGCGCCGAATCGAGATCGGCAAGATGCACGACGACCTGTATCTCTACCCCGAAGGCATGGACGCACGGCTCAGCACGCTGCGCCAGCTGACCCTGGCGCTGATCAGCGAGCAGCGCCACTAGAATATCCGACGCAAATCCGTTACTGATTCTGCTGACGATAGACAATGGACGAAAGACGATAGCGCCATCGTCCATGATCTACTGTCCATCGTCATAACGAGAAAGCGACTTCCGCCGACCTGTACTAGTGCTCCCCGGCCCACGACGCAGCTTCGGGCAACTGCACATTTCGAACGACATCATCATCATCTTGCGCTTCAGCGGCTGGCAAGCCAGTTGGGCGCGCCTCGCGTAGCGCCTCGACGTCCAGGCGCCGGTACAGCCGCTTGCGGCCCACCCCTTGCCGAAATGAGTCGAGCACGCCACGGCTGACGTAGGCATAGATCGTGGCCTTCTTTACCCCGAGCAGCGTGGCAGCCTCGTCGACTTCCAAATAGTCGACGCCATCGATTGTTTGCATCGCGTCGATCCTCCCAAAGCGCTAGTATAGCGCTAGTGACGAGCATTCGTCAATAGATGTCAATAGATATAAAGTAGTATTGATAAATATACAGAAATGTGTTAGGATAACTCCAGTACGTTTTACAGGAGGAAAGTTCAATGACAAGCGAAGCACCGGCCGGGCGCGGCCTTGAGAATGTCGTGGTGGCCAGCACCAGGCTAAGCGCAATCGACGGGTTTGCCGGCCGCCTGAGCTATGCCGGTTATGATATTCACGATCTGGCCGAGCGCGCGAGCTATGAGGAAGTCTTGTACCTACTGTGGTACGGCGATCTGCCGAATAAACACGATTTGGAGGCATTCAGCGCGCGCCTGCTGGCCGAGCGATCGCTAAGCGCGGCCGAGCACGCGCTTGTGCGCGGCATACCTGAGGGCGGCCACGGCATGGATGCACTGCGGACGCTGGTCTCGGGCCTGGGTCAGCTCGACCCACATGCCGACGACCTCGCTCCCGAGCAGGTCGAACGCACCGGGTTGCGGATCGCCGCCAAAATGCCCACGCTGATCGCCGCCTGGGATCGGGCGCGCCGCGGCCTGCCGCCACTCGAGCCGGACGCACACCTGGGACATGCGGCCAATTTCCTCTCCATGTTGCACGGCCAGGCGCCCAGCCCGGCCGCGGCACGGGCCTTCGATACCTACCTGGTGCTGCTGGCCGAGCATGGCCTGAACGCCTCCACCTTCGCAGCACGCGTGGCGATCGGGGCCGGCGCCGATGTATACTGCGCGATCGTCGCAGCAATTGGCACACTCAAGGGGCTGCTGCATGGCGGTGCGAACCAGAAGGCGATGGAAACCTTCCTGGAGATCGCCGAGCCGGAGCAGGCGCAGGACTATATCGAGGCCATGCTGGCTCGCCACGAGCGGCTGATGGGGGTGGGCCACCGGATCTATAAGGTTGAAGATCCACGCGTGCGCCATCTACGCCGGCAGGTCCAGATATTGGCTGAAGGCAGTGAGGGTCGCTGGCAGGCGATTGCCGACGAGGTTGGCCGCGTGGTTGGCGAGCACCCGCACTTTGCCAGGCGCCAGCTCAACCCGAATGTCGAGTTCTACAGCGCGCCGCTGCTGTATACTCTGGGCCTGCCGCTCGATCTCTTTACCGCGGCATTCGCCATCAGCCGGGTCGCCGGCTGGATGGCGCACATCCGCGAGCAGCTAGCCGACAACCGGCTCATCCGCCCCAAGGCCGACTACGCTGGGCCGGCGGCGCGCGGGTTTGTGGCGATCGGGGAGCGAAGCTAAGGCTGGGGATTGGGGACTAGGGACTGGGAGTTGAACATATGGCTCTCCCAATCCCTAATCCCCAATCGCCAATCGCTACCTTCGCCAATCGGGCTATTGCCCGCCGAGTTGATCGGCTGAGACCAGGCCGATCCGCACGGCGTACAGCGCGGCCTGGGTGCGGCTGGGCACGCCAAGTTTGGCGAGAATATTGCTGACATGGGTCTTGACCGTCTTCTCGCCGATGCGCAGGTTGCGCGCAATCTGCTTGTTGGCCTGGCCCTGAGCCAGCAAGCGCAGCACGTCCAATTCGCGCTCAGTCAGCGCCTCGGGGCTGTCGGGGGCGCGCACCTCGCGCATTAGCCGCGCGGCGGCTTTGGGCGAGAGCTGTACCTGCCCGGCTGCCGCCGCCTTGATCGCCCGGCGCAGCTCGTCGGCCTCGGTATCCTTGAGCAGATAGCCGATCGCGCCGGCCCGCACCGCACCGACGACTGAGTTGTCGTCGAGCACACTGGTCAGGGCGATCGCCTCGACATCGGGCAGCTCACGTCGGATCGCACCGATCGCAGCAATACCGTCCATCACTGGCATTAACAGATCGATCAACACCACATCGGGCTTCAGCTCATGGGCCATACGCAGAGCTTCCGCGCCATCGCGGGCCTCGCCGATCACCTGAAGTTCGGGATCTAGCCCCAGAAACATGCGCAGTCCCTGGCGAACCACGCTATGGTCGTCGGCAATCAGGATTCGAATAGCCATCCGCGTCCACTCCACCTGCTGAAAATAGGCAAGCCAGCACACTATTCTACCACGCGACAGGCCGATCTGTGGGGCCGCGTGTACAGAGCCGGGCTAGGGATAGGCAATCACAAATTTGATCCGCCTTTCGGCGACGGACGACTACTTAACGTCCATCGTCCAGCAAACCAGGATCGTATTTATGATCGCCTGTATTACTGAGCGTTGCACAAAGAACTAAACCGCGTAGTGCATAGTGCTTATTCCGTAGCGACGCCATCACGCACTACGAAAAATGTAGGAGTTACGCAGTTGGGAGGTTTGGAGGGCAAAGCCCTCCAAAGAACTCCTCTTTCCGCCCACCCCTGGCGGAAAAGAAGCTTCTCGGGGGCCTGTGGCCCCATCTACCCTCTGGGTGACCCCCGCTAAAACGCCAACTGCCTAAGTCCTAAAATGTTTAGCTCTCAATGCAGTGGTCAATACGTTCGGCCCGCACTCCACCTGTATAGACTGTAACGATCACATATATATCCTATTCTTGGTCGCAATCGGTATAGTAATACGGAGATTTGTCACGATGGCCCTGAGGATCGCACGGTGTCAGCATTTTTGTCTCGATCCCACAAGTTTGGTCCTCTATGTATAGTGCTATTGTTGTCGATAGCGCTCAGCGGCGCGCGAGCGCCTCTGTCGCGGGCGACCGGGGCGGCAGCCGGCCAGAACTCCGCTGCTTCAAGCAGCCATCCTGCTGCTCAAACAGCCAGATTCGCCGTAGCCAACGCGAAAAACATCCTGCTAGTGGACGACGACGCAAACGACCCAGATGTGAGCGGATACTACACCGCAGCCCTCGATGCGCTGGGCGCCGACTACGATGTTTGGGATACAACGATCAGCAACGAGCCGGACAGCAGCGCGCTCGCGAATTACCGCACCGTGATCTGGGCCACCGGCCAAACCGGCTACCCCGATCAGGAGGCCGAGACCGCGCTAACCGATTTCCTCAATCATGGCAGCTGCCTGTTCGTGAGCAGCCAGGAATATCTCTATAGCCGCACGCTGACACCGTTTATGCAAAGCTACCTCGGTGTGGCCGACGCCCACGACGACACGCTTGAAACAGCTGTTACTGGGGTGGGGCCCGTGTTTGGCGGGATGGGACCGTCTACATTAGAGCTGCCCTACGAGAATCGGACCGATCGTATCAGCCCGGATGCCAGCGCGACTCTAGCCTTCAGCGGAGACAATGGCGGGCCGGTCGATAGCGCTGTGCAGAAGGATGGCGGCACCTATCGCACGACATACTGGGGCTTTGGGTTCGAAGGATTGCCTGGCCCGCATGAGCGCCAGGCCGCCATGCAGCGCGTGCTAGATTGGTGCGCGTTCCAGGCCGACCTCGGCATCCAGCAGGATGTGTCGCCGCAGGCGACGTTGCGGCCGGGGCAGCCGCTGACATACACGCTCAGCTACGCAAACACTGGTCCGGCGATTGCCAGCGGCGTGTTGCTGACTGACACTTTACCCGCCGCGCTGGGCAACCTGAGCGTGACCAGTAGCGGCCCGACGATCACCAAGCTCGCCGGCGCGCCATACCGCTGGCAGATCGCCGACATGGCACCGGGTGCGAGCGGCACGATCACCATCACCGGCGCCGTCAAGTCGGATCTGAGCGCCGATATCAGCAGCGCCAACACCGCCACCCTGACGACCAGGATGTTTGATACGAACCCGGCGAACAACGGCTCACAGAAAGCATTCGACGTGACTGTGCCGCGCCTGAGCTTCAGCAGCCCGAGCTACAGCGTGGCAGAACATGACGGCGCGGCGCTGATCACCGTCACGTTGGACGCGCCCAACCCCTTCGCCGATACAAGCGTGGCCTATGCTACCAACGACAGCACAGCCCTGGCCGGGATCGATTACATCTCCCATTCGGGCATGCTGACGATCCCAGCCGGCCAGACCACCGCCTCGTTCAACGTCCCAATCGTCGACGACTCGATTCCGGAAAGCGGCGAGATAGTGTTGCTGAGGCTCAGCAACGTCCGCGGGGCGGCGCTCGCTACCCCCAGCGACGCAACCCTGACGATCCTGTCCAACGACGGCATCTCGCCGCCGCAGTTCATCAGCCAATTGCCCGCAGAGGCCAAGCGCGGCGCGGCATATAGTCATCAGTTCACGGCCAGTGGCCTTCCACAGCCGTCGTTCACGCTGAGCGCCGGAACGCTGCCACCCGGCCTTACCCTCAGCGCGGAAGGGATATTATCCGGAACGCCTACGCAGGCCGGCGCATACGATGATATCAGCGTAACTGCCAGCAATGGCATGCTGCCCGATGCAACTCAGACCTTCAGCATTGTTGTCAGGGCGGAGGAACATGTCTATCTGCCGCTGGTCATTCGCTAGCTTCCCAAGTGCTTGTAGCGAACACCGCTACTGCGCTGTGCATTGGTTGGGCATTATCATGAGTCATCCCGAATTTAACAAGGGCTGATGGCAGCCCGGTGCTGCTGCCGCTTGCCAAAGCCGGCAGAGCGCCGCGCGCAGCCGCTAGAGCCGCGCCGCCACCAGCCGATAGCGCTTGCCACTCCCATAACTCCATCTACGATGCCCAGTGCTTCCATCCTAGTCGTGTGCGAGCGATACGCCTAGGGGCCAGATGGCCTAACCAGCATAGGTTGTATCGCGGATGATCGCATGATCGGCGTGTGCTATCATGACCACGATGTGTATCGAAAGGTAGTCGACAACCATGAGTATTCGAGTGGTCATTGCCGACGACCACAATGTGGTTCGCAAAGGCATCCGCGACCTACTGTCGGATGAGGACGATATCGCCGTCGTCGGCGAGGCGCGCAACGGGCAGGAGGCCGTCGATCTGGCGACCGCGCTCCAACCTGATGTCGTGGTGATGGATATTGCCATGCCCGCGATGACTGGCGTCGAGGCCACCCGCCAGATCCGCACGCAGGCGCCAGGCGTGCGCGTCCTCGTGCTCACCGCCTACGAGGACGACCCCTATATCTACGGACTGCTCGACGCCGGGGCGAGTGGCTACATCCTTAAGACTGCCGAGAGCCGTGAGATCGTGCGTGCTGTCCGCGCGACGGCGGCCGGCCAGTCGGCGATCGACCCCGCAGTGGCGCCGCGTCTGATCGCGCGGCTTACCCGGCCGCCAGCTGGCGGCGACACGCTAACCGAGCGTGAGCTGGATGTGCTGCGACGTGCCGCCCGCGGCCTGACCAACAAGCAGATTGGCGCCGATCTCCAGATCAGCGACCGCACGGTGCAGAACCACCTGGCCAACATCTACGCCAAGCTCGGGGTTGCCTCGCGCACCGAAGCGGTGACGGCAGGGTTGCAGCGCCAGCTGATCAAGCTGAACGAGTAGGCGAGGAGCTATGGATCAGATTCTCGTTGATGTCGACATCCTGCGCGCCTTGCAGCGCCGTGCCGAGGCGATGGCACACGGCGACCTCAGCGCGATCGGCCAGCCCGTGAGCGAGATCCACGCGATCGAGGATCTGCGGCGGGCGATCGATGTACTGGGCACGCACACCGAGCAGGGGCTGCGCAGCCAGCACGCCTACATCGCCGCGCTCAGCACCGCTCAGGAGGCTGAGCGTGCGCGGTTGGCGCGTGAGCTGCACGACGAAATTGTCCAGCAGTTGATCGCGCTTGGCCACGCGGTCGATCGGGTGCAACGAATGGTCGAGCGCGATCCGGCCAGGGCGACTGAGCGGCTCCAGGAGATGCGATCAAGCATCACGGCGCTGGTCGACGAGCTGCGCGCGCTGATTGGCGACCTGCGCCCGCCCGCGTTAGCCGAGCTGGGCCTGCTGCCGGCGGTGGAGTTGCTGCTCGATCGCAGCGGCAAGGATGGGCCAGAGGTCAGCCTGGTCGTACAGGGCGACGAGCGGCGGCTGGCGCCGCAGAGCGAGCTGGCGCTGTTCCGGATCGTGCAGGAGGCCTGGAACAACATCCGCCGCCACGCCCAAGCACGCCGGGCCGATTTCACCTTCGCCTACGAGCACGACGGCTTGCACGTGACCATCGCCGACGACGGCGTGGGCTTCGCGCCGCCGGCGGAAGCGGATGCGCCTGACGGCCACTGGGGGCTGCGCGGGATGCGCGAGCGCGCCGAGTTGACCGGCGGCACATTAGATGTGACGAGCCAGCCGGGCGGTGGCACGCGGCTGCACCTCCACATTCCCTATCCTGGTGAGGACGACCGCGACCCGGTCTGCGGGATGGCGGTGGAGCCGGATGCGATCGGCGCCGAGCACGCCGGCAAGCTCTACCGTTTCTGCTCGCCCGCCTGCCGCGATCTGTTCCTGGCGCAGCCGAGCCAGTATATCGTGCCGGGATAATCCAGCAGCGCTGGCTCCGAGCGCCTACCCGTAGCGCTCGTTGGCGCTGAGCGTCTACGGACCTCACCCGCGCTGAAATCCCTGCTACCCTGGCCTGACCTGTTATTGACCGCTGCATAAGCAGCTAAAGATAGCTGCTGGGGAGGTCTGGAGGGGCCCGGGTGCCCACACCCAGAGGGTACCCGGCGTCGCCCCCACACCCCCACCAAAAAGTTTAGCTATTCGTGCAGCGCTCAGTAGGAGACTATGACCAATGAGCCATACCGCTCAAACAACGTTCGATCCACAGGCGCTGGCTCAGCACCTTCGGCCGTCGGCCCTGCGTTACCTCACACATGCCATCCGGCCCGGTGCATCGTTGGCACGGCGGGCCGAGGTCACCTTCCACGGCTCGGTGCGCATGAAGCCACGGTTGCCCTGGCTATCGTTTCGCGGCCGCGGACGATAGAGGTTGCCCAGGCCTACCGGGTGACTGCGCGGGCACACCTGGGGCCGATCCCGGTGACGACCCAGGATTGGTATGCCAAGGGCGACACATCCGCCAGGATCTTACTGTTCGGCTTTGTTCCCATAATGACACGCCGCGCATACCGAAGCTGAACAGATCTTCGGTGACTACACAGTCCCCTCGCAACTTCGGGCGTCGTGGTGGGCCGGCACCGACCGCGAATTCGAGTTCTTCCGTGCGAGTGTGGATGATATTCAGTACACACCCTGACAATCACTCGCGGAAGCAGATCTCGCAGCAGTTCAGCGTGCGGCCCAATCTTCCTATGGGGTCACGTTGATGATCAGCGTCAGGCCACCACCGCCCTGCTCCTCGACATTGTTATTGGTGGTGTGATGCGGAATATGGCAGTGAATCAGCCACTTGCCCACCTCGCGCGCCTGCCAGATCACATCGTAGCGCTGACCCGGCCCGACGTTGACGGTGTCCGCCAGAAAGCGTGCGCTGGGCGGAATGCTCTCACCGTCGCGCGCGACCACCTCGAACGGCCCGCCATGGATATGCATGGGATGGACGAAGTTGTTGTTCGTACCGATGAAGCGGACCAGCAGCTTTTGGCCGACGCGCATCCTGATCGTATCGGTGGATGGGTAGGCCTTGCCGTTGATCGTGAAATAGTTCGGCAGCCCGCCCTCCATCAGCATCGCCGGATAGGTGTAGCCCTGGCGTTCCAGCCACTCCTGGAGCTGAATGGTGTACTCCAAGTCGTAGGCCGGCTGATTGGAAGGATCCTTTGGATCGATGATCAGCGCACCGTACAATCCCAGTGCCTGCTGCCGGTCGGCATGGTCGTGGGTGTGGTAGAAGAAGGTGCCGGCTTGTTGGGTCGTAAACTCGTAGGTGTAGGTCTGCCCAGGCGCGATCGGCTCCTGGGTGATTTCGGCCGGACCATCCATCGCATTGGGCACGATCAGCCCATGCCAGTGGACCGTAGTTGACTCGGGTAGGTGATTGGTGACGTTGATACGAACGCGATCACCTTCAGTGATCCGAATGCGGGGTCCTGGTACCTGGTGGTTGAAGGCGTAGGCCATCACCTGCTCATGCGGCAGGATGTTCCACGTGATCACCGAGGCCTCCAGGTCGAACACCTTCACACCGTTCTCGATGCGCGGTTGGAGCTGCTGATCGCCCCTGGCATCGGCGGGCGCGGTGTAGCTGACGGAGCGCGGATCGACCGCGGCCATGTCGCGCATCGCTTCGGCCGGCGAGTCATAGGTCATAATCATCCCCGGCGGCATGACGGCGCCTTCGACCTCGGGCGCACTGATGCTGAGATTGGCGTAGGTGGCACAGAAAATCAGCGCAACCACCAGCGCCAGCACGGACGCCAGGCCGACCACGAACTTCTGCGGGCCGGTTGCCTGCGACTGCATGTGGTGCATGCCGCCATGACCCATCGAGGCGTGATCTCGCTCGCTCCTGCCCTGGCCTGTTGTTGCGTGATCCGACCTGTCCGGGCCGTCGTGAGCGTGGCCAGGTGTTGGCTGCGCCTGCCCAGGTTTGTTGTCGCTCGGGGTGTGATGAGCATGTGGCTGGTCGGTAGGCGGTGTATCTTCTTGCATCTCTTACCTCATTCGTCCTGTGCCTGACGCTTACTGTGCGCCGGAGGAGGCCAGATCCGCCTCTCGATGGTCGGTGCCGTGAGACGGCTGCGCAGTGGAATCGCGCTGCGTCATCAGGCCGTGCTTGAGGTTGTTGGCGACCAGCCAGTAATTCATGGGGTAGGCTGTGAAGAAGCCCGCGATGACCGCGAGCGACATCGTACCCCAGAACATAAGCTGAGTCGGTGCCATCGCGCGCATATCACGCCCCATCATCAGCATGACCATCACCGGGAACATGCCGGCCATCATGGTGTTCATCGAGAACCATTCCGGCAGAAAGGTACCGCGCACGGCCTGGAGGTACGAGCCACCCAGCATATCCTTCATGAACAGCGCTTGGAAGATCAGCAGGCCGAAGGTGAAGCCGGACACATATTCGACAATCATATCCAGCCACATCGGCAAGCCCAGCAGCGCGGTGATCGTCGCGGCGAGGATGATGCCGGTGGCATCGCCCGCCACGCAGTGAATCGTCGAGCCAACGGCCTGCTTCCACATTGGCCTGATGAACTGCTCGTGCTCGCCGGGACGCGGTTCTTTGTCGGTGAGGACATACAGGAGCAACGCGACTGGCCCCATGTAGAGCGTCACGAGCGCCCATCCAAGCTTCATCACAAACGGTTCGGGATTGTGCGCGGTGTCTCGGATGACGTAGATCAGCGACAGCGCCGTTACACTGAACCAACCAAACAGGAACACATCGTTCCAGGGCAGTGGCCCCAGAAGGGGGAGCGCAAAAGGTGACATTGCTGCCTCCGTGCTGTCCATCATTGCCACGCGGCTGTCGCAATCGCCAACGTCCTGCTGAACCTGCGCTTGCTCAGCACTACGTGTCCTTGTAGACCTGCTCGCCCGCCCGGATCGGCACGGGGAGCCAGTTTTCGAGTGGCGTCAGCGGGCACGACCAATCGTCGTTGTACGCGCAGTATGGGTTGTAGGCCAGGTTGAAGAAGAACGCGTCTTTCTGCGCGCGGAAGTGTTCAAGCTCTGTCATAGTGATACTTTCACACTGTGTTCGCTATTAGATTGCGTTGGCTGTGCAGGCTCCGGGAAGGCTGGCGGCAGGATGAGATAACTGATCAGCCAGCCCGTCACGCCAGCTAAGATAATACCGCCCGCCCAGAGATGGATCGGCCACCAGATCCCGCCCAGCATCAGTAAGGCCAGGAAGTATAGGCTATAGAGCACCAACGGAGCCATTGCGGTCCACAGCCGCAGTCGTTGCGGCCGTTCGGTGTTGGGCTGGAGCCAGCGGTACAAGAGGTCGGCCACGACGCCGGCGACAAGGGCAACTGGACCAGCCCAGGGGGTGGCGTGGAAGATGCCCATGCCTACGCCATTAAGCGTGAAGATAAACGTCAGCCAGCCAAGCGGGAGCTGCGTCCCCCAGCGGCGAATCATCAGCAGCAGCAGGCTCATCAGTATACCAGTCTGAAGCAGAATACTGGTCATGCCGAGCGTCTCGGCCAGCTCCTGGCTGCCGACCCCAGCGGCCGGCATGCCGGGCAGCCCGAGGGCGGTGGCGGAAAGGGGCAGCGGGCGCAAGCTCACCCAGGCCCAGGGATGATCAAACGGATGCGACTCGCTGGTGAAGAAAGCGAAGATCGCCAGTAGCAGCGTGAGCGAGAGGACGGCGCGCCAACGACTCGCCTGGCTCTCCTGGGGCTGATACCAGGCCGCCCGCAGCGGGCCGCTGGCGATCAGAGCGCCGGCGGCGGCCAGCAGCAGATGCGGTGGACTGTAGAGCGCCTCCAGATCGGCTTCGATGCCAAAGAGCGAGTGCCAGACGAAGTCCGCAGGACAGGCGATCAAGAACATGCCAACTCCAAGCAGCGAAAGCCCGTATCCCGCCGGCAGGGCCTGGCGCCACGGCGCGCCGTGGCGCCAGGCGACGAAGGCTGCGCCCCCCAGCACGATGCGGCGCCCAGCACTCCACTGTAGATCACCGCGTGCCAGGGCGTAAAGAAGCTGTCCGGTAGGCGATGCGTATGCGCCCAGCCGTCCAGATAGGAGCCGATGACAAACCAGGTCGCGAAGAACGCCACGGCCCACTCGAACCACGGATGTATGGACGCTCCCTGCGGCTGGACGCGGGAAGTTGTTGACGATATGACAGTGGTTTTCATATACTTTCACGCTGCGACAGCTAAACGCAAGCTATGCCAGCAGATCGCGGACAGCAGGCAGGACTTTCTTCGCTAACATCTCGCGCTGGATCTCTGCCACACCACCTGGCCACAGATTCAAGACGGTGAAGTCGTGGCGGACCAGGTCGGCCAACTGCCGCGCCAGCGCCTCGGCGCTCCCAGCGATCTGGCTCCTGCTCGCGCTGCTGCCCTCGTCGACCAGCACCGGCACGTTATACGCAAAGGTGATTTCGTCCGCCTTGCGGCCCGCATCTTCCGCGACCTTGCGAATGCGCTCTAATTTGCGATAGGCCTGCTCTGGCGCGAGAAATTGGTAGGTTGGGATCCAGCCATTTGCTTTGCGCGCGACCAGCTCGATCATCCGGTCGCCGAACACGCCAAGCCAGATTGGGATCGGATGGCTGGGCTTCGGTTCGAGCGTGGCGCCCTCAGTCTGAAAATGCTGTCCGGCGTACGAGAAGCCGGAGCTGCTCCACAGACCGTGCAGAATGTCAATGGCCTCTTCAAGCGCCGCCACCTTTTCTCGCGGCGAGCGCTGGGCCAGGCCAAAGGCGCGGAAGGCCGGCTCGTTGATCGCCGCTCCGCTGCCGAGCGTGAGCACGAGCCGGCCAGCCGAGAGGCGGTCCAATGTCTCAGCCATCTTGGCCAGCACGGCCGGGTGGCGGTTGGGCAGGGCCAGCACGATGGGGGCCAGCCTAATGCGAGCGGTGCGCGCCGCCACCCAGCTCAACAGCGTCCAGGTCTCGTACGAGGGGGCGGTCGTGTGCAGCACATCGCCATGCAGCGTGATGAGGTCGAAGCCCAGCTGCTCGGCATGCAGCGCCTCGGCCACCACATCTGCATCTGGGCGCATCCGGGTATGCAGGTTGATGCCGAACTGCGGAGTTGGAACACGTACCGCCATCGTATTCGTCCTTCCTGGTGCGCGTGAACGCGCGGGTGTTGGGTATTGGGTGTTGGGCTTGAGCAGGTCCAACACCCAACACCTACTGATCCGTACATAGACACGGAATATTCTTCTGGGGAGGTCTGGAGGGGCCGAAGGCCCCTCCACACCTCCCCAGGGATGATTTAGATTTTTCAGATCCCTAACAGCCTGCTTGATGAAGCACGAGTTCTTCGGCCAGATGCCTGCGAGCCGACTCAGGCCCGCGCCGCCGACTTGAAGCGCACACGTCGCAGGCGCAGCGAATTGGTGACCACGAAGACTGAACTGAACGCCATAGCGCCTGCCGCAATGATCGGGCTGAGTTGCCATCCGAAGAACGGGTAGAGCACGCCAGCGGCGAGAGGGATGCCGATCACGTTGTAGATGAAGGCCCAGAACAGATTCCACTTGATCGTGCGGAGCGTGCGCTTGCTCAGCTCGATCGCCTGCGGCACGCTGGTCAGCTCGCCGCGCATCAGTGTGATATCGGCGGCCTCCATCGCTACGTCAGTCCCCGTGCCGATCGCGATGCCGACATCGGCCTGTGCCAGCGCCGGCGCGTCGTTGATGCCGTCGCCGACCATTGCCACGATCTTGCCCTCCTGCTGGAGCCGCTTCACCTCACCAACCTTGTCTTCTGGCAGCACCTCGGCCAGCACGCGGCTACGCCCTGAGCCGGGGTGCCCTCTGGGCCAAGGGTCGATCCCGACCTGCCGCGCGATCGCCTCGGCCGTGCGCCGATTGTCGCCTGTCAGCATGGCCACCTCGATGCCCAGTCGGTGCAGCTCAGCTACGGCCGCGCCTGAGGTCGGCTTAACCGTATCGGCCACGGCAATGATGCCCAGCGCCGTACCGTCCGCAGCGACGATCATGGCGGTCTTGCCCTCGCTCTGCAGCCGCTCGATGTGCGAATCCACGCTGCTGAGGTCGATGCTCCACTCGCGCATCAGCGCGCGGTTGCCCAGGAGCAGCGCGTGCCCGTCCACCAGGGCTGTGATACCCTGCCCTGCCACAGCCTGAAACTGTTCCGGCCTGGCCAGATCGAAGCCACGCTCCTGCGCCGCCCGCACGATCGCCTCGCCCAGCGGGTGCTCGCTGCCGCGCTCGGCCGACGCCGCCAGCCGCAACAGTTCGCTATCGCTCGCAGTCTCATGCGTGCCATTGCTATCGCCGTTCGCGCCCTGCGCCAGGACTGGGGCGAGCTGTACCCGTGCGACGACGATGTCCGTCACCTGCGGCTTACCCGCGGTGATTGTGCCGGTCTTGTCCAGCACCACCATCTCGATGCCGTTTGCGCGCTCCAGGCTCTCGGCGTTCTTGATCAGGATGCCATGCTCGGCGCCTGTGCCCGTGCCGACCATGATCGCGGTCGGCGTGGCCAGGCCCAGCGCGCAGGGGCAGGCAATCACCAGCACTGCAACCGCGAACATCATCGCCTGGGTGAAGTCACCGTTGACGAAGTACCAGATCGCAAAGGTGATGAGTGCAATGGCAATCACGACAGGGACGAACACACCCGAAATCTGGTCGACCAGGCGCTGCACCGGCGCCTTAGAGCCCTGGGCCTGCTGCACCAGCTTAACGATCTGCGCCAGCGCGGTCTCTTTGCCCACCCGCGTGGCACGAAACTGAAAGCTGCCACTCTTATTGACCGTGGCGCCAACGACTGTGTCGCCCTCACCCTTTTCGACTGGCAGGCTCTCACCGGTGATCATGCTCTCGTCGATGCTGGAGCGCCCACTGAGGATCACACCATCCACCGGCACCTTCTCGCCCGGCCGCACAATCACGATGTCGCCCTTGCGCACCTCCGCGATCGGCACGTCCTGCTCATCGCCGCCACGCAGCACGCGCGCGGTCTTGGCCTGCAACCCCATCAGGGTCTTGATCGCCGCACTGGTCTGGCTCTTGGTGCGCGCCTCCAGGTACTTGCCCACCAGGATGAGCGCGATGATCACCGCGGCGGTCTCGAAGTAGACGTGCCCGGCCAGGTTGAAGGCAAGCAGGCCCAAGCTGTAGAAGAACGCGGCCGACGAACCGAGCGCGATCAGGGTGTCCATATTGGCGGTACGCGCCTTGAGCGCCTTCCAGGCGTGGACATAGAAGTCGCGCCCGCTGTAGAACTGCACCGGGATCGCCAGCAGCAAAAACAGCCAGTTCAAGATGTCGGCCCG
>DATFXE010000191.1:0-4210 GCA_035258585.1 Roseiflexaceae bacterium
CTGGTAGGCGCCTTCGCTGATATGGTCGGTGCTGAGATCGGCCAGCTCTTCGAGCAGGAAGCCGCCCAAGCCCTCGCTGATCTCTTTGAGGCCCTCGACTTTGGATGGGCTGCGGCCAACTTCCTCTTCGTTGTCGGCGGACATGGGGGTTCCTCCTTTGTGACGAAGGACCAAAGACGAAGGACCAACGACGCAAGTCATTCGCATCTTTGGTCATTGGTCTTTCGTCCTTCGTCGGTCCTAGATATACCGCAGCTCTCGCAGCGCCGAGAGGATGCGGCTGGCGCTCTCTTCGGGCGTCTCCGTGTCGGTGCGAATGACCAGCTCAGGATCGAGTGGCGGCTCGTACGGGTCGTCCACGCCGGTGAAGCCCTTGATCTCGCCGGCCAGCGCCTTCTTGTACAGGCCTTTGGTGTCGCGCTGGATCGCCACCTCCAGCGGCACATCCACAAAGACCTCGAAGAAGTTGGGGATGCGCTGGCGAATCTCATCGCGGACGTCGCGATAGGGCGAGATGGCTGCCGCGATCGCAATCACGTCGTTGCGCGAGAGCACCTCGCACACCCAGCCGATCCGGCGGATGTTGGTGTCGCGATCCTCCTTAGAGAAGCCCAGGCCCTTGCTGAGGTGCGTGCGCACTACATCGCCATCGAGCACTTCAACTTTGCGGCCGATCGCTCGCAGCTTGCGTTCGACGATCTCCGAGATTGTCGATTTTCCCGCGCCGGAGAGGCCAGTAAACCAGATAGTGAAGCCTGTGGTTGTCATCATTATTCCTTAGAGATGGTTTCAGAAAGAGGGTTCTGGCTTTACAATCGGTTTAGTGGGGTGTGGAGCGGGGATTCGCCCCGCCCCACGCCCCACCCAGACAAACTGTCAAGTTGCCACGAACCTTATCTTAAGGGTTAAGAGTTACTTTATGATAACTTATAACTCTTAACTTGCTACGCGGCGCGGAGCGCATTGATCAAGACTTGTGCGACCTCGGGCCGAGTGAACTCGGGCGGCGGCGGCGTACCCGCGCGCAGCAATTCGCGCACCTTGGTGCCACTGAGCGACAGGCGATGCTCGGCGTTGTGCGGGCAGGTGCGCGGCGAAGCAACGCTGGCGCATGTCCGGCAGTAGAAGGTATGCTCGAACTTCAGCGGTGTGATCGCCAGATCGCCCGGCGCAAGTGTGTCGAACAGCAATTGCGCATCGTAGGTGCCGTAGTAGTTGCCGACCCCGGCGTGGTCGCGCCCGACGATGAAGTGGGTGCAGCCGTAGTTCTGGCGCGAGATCGCATGCAGCAGCGCCTCGCGTGGGCCGGCGTAGCGCATCGCCGCCGGGTAGGCGCCCAACAGCACCCGGTCGGCCGGGTAGTAGTTGCGCAGCAGTACCTGGTAGGATTCGACCCGCGCGGCCGCCGGCACATCGTCCTCTTTGGTCGCGCCGACCAACGGGTGCAGGAACAGGCCGTCGACGATCTCGAGCGCTGATTTCTGAATGTATTCGTGGGCGCGATGGACCGGGTTGCGCGTTTGGAAGCCGACCACCGTGCGCCAGCCGCGCTCGGCGAAGGCCGCCCTGCTCTGTGAGGGTGTGAAGGCGAGCTCGGGGAAGGTGCTGTCCAGCTCATGAAGCAGCCAGACATCGCCGCCCAGCAGCACTTGCCCCTGGCGGTACAGCCGCGCGACGCCGGGGTGCTCATGCGCGGTGGTGCGGTAGACCAGCTCGGCCTCGTGGATCTGGTTGTAGGTATAGCGCTCGCGCAGCTCCAGCAGGCCGACTAGACGGCCGTCGGGGGCGTACAGCCCGACCGGCTGGCCCTCGCGCAGCATCTCGGCGCGCGACTCGCTCACTGGCAGCGTGATCGGGATGGACCAGAGTGTGCCGTCGGCCAGGCGCATCTCATTCACAACCCGCTCATAGTCGGCCTGGCCCAGGAAGCCGGTCAGCGGGCTGTAAGCGCCAATCGCGATCATCTCCAGATCGGCAATGCCGACCTCACTCAGCGTGACGCGCGGCGCGTTCGCGGCGATCGCACGGGCCTCGGCGCCGGCCGGGCCAGTCAGGACACGGTCGATCAGTGTTCCACCGTGGGGCTGGATGGTGGTCTGGGGTGTCATGTCGCTCCTTCAAGAAGTTAAGAGTTTCAAATTCTGAGTTTTGAGCTGAGCTCAATGCTCAGCTCAAAACTCAGAACTGAGAATTCAGGACTGGTTAGATGTGGATGCCGCACTCGGTTTTGGCGAACCCGGCCCAGCGGCCTGCCCGCAGGTCCTCGCCGGCGCCAGCGCGGCGCGTGCAGGGCTGGCAGCCGATGCTGGTGTAGCCCTGATCAAGCAGCGGGTTGTAGGGTACCTGGTTAGCGTAGACATAGCGCCACACGTCGCGCTCGGTCCAATAGGCCAGCGGGTTGACTTTCAAGAGGTTGTGGCGCGCGCTCCATTGCACCAGCTCGGTAGCCGCGCGGGTGGAGGATTGGTCGCGGCGGATTCCGCTGATCCAGGCGCGGTAGGGACGCAGCGCATCAGCCAGCGGAGCCACCTTGCGAATGCCGCAGCAGCGGTCGGGGTCGCGCTCGTACAGGCGGGGGCCCTCCTGGATCTCCTGCTCCGCCAGCGTCAGGACCGGCTGGCGTCGCTCGATCGCCACGCCATAGCGGCGCGCGGCGGCCTCGGCCAGCGCGTAGGTTTCCGGGAAAAGCAGGCCGGTATCCAGGAAGATCACCGGAGTCCCGCAGCCGACCCGCGCGATCATATCCAGCAACACCATCCCGGAGGCGCCGCTGAAGCTACACGTCAGCACAATGTGCTGGCCGAAGCGCGCGGTCGCCCAGTCGAGCAGATCCTCGGCCGAGCGATGGCGAAACGACGTATTGATACTGGCTAACTCGTCGGCGCTCCAGGCCGGCGCGCTAACCGCTTCAGAGATTGTTCGTCCTAACATGCTCCCCACCTCTCAAAACAAAATGGACACCGCGATAGCAAGCTCACTATCGCTGTGTCCGTGCAGCGGCGCACTTGGGTTCAGTTCCAGCAAGGTAACAAAGTAGTGACAGCCCAAATCTTAAATTACTTGATCTAATTTGTCAAGTAACATATAATCATGCGCGAGCTAAGGAATACGCCCAGGGACAAAGCAAGGTACCTATCGTTTTATCTGTTCGCCCAGAGGGCACCCGGTTTTTTCGCTCGCAGAGCGAAAAAACGAAAAACAAAAAGAAGAAGGACTTACGCAGTTGGCGTTTTAGCGGGGACGCGGGGGCCGCAGGCCCCCGAGAACCTTCTTTGTCCACCCACCTGTGGCGGCAATGCCGCCACAGGTGGGTGGACAAAGAAAGGGGTTCTTTGGAGAGCGCAGCCCTCCAAACCTCCCAACCGAGTAACTCCTAAGAAGAAAAAGTACCGCTGCGAACGACCATATCTGGGGTACCGCGTAAGTCCTGCCATTGAGAAGGTGACATCATGAGAACAGGCTTTGTCTCCCTGATCGGCGCAGGGCCGGGCGACCCAGAGCTGATCACCGTCAAGGGGCTGCGGCGGCTGCGCGAGGCCGATGTGGTGATCTACGATGCGCTGGTCAACGACGCGCTGCTACAGGAGTGCCGCGCCGACGCCGAGCTGATCTATGCCGGCAAGCGCGCCGGGCAGCACTGCCGATCGCAGAATGAGATCAATGCGCTGCTGCTCGACAAAGCGCGTGCCGGCCTGCGCGTGGCGCGGCTCAAAGGTGGCGACCCTTTCGTGTTCGGGCGCGGCGGCGAGGAGGCAGCGGTGTTGGCGGCGGCCGGCATCGCCTGGGAGGTGGTGCCGGGCGTCTCCTCGGCGATCGCTGCGCCGGCATACGCCGGTATTCCGGTCACCGATCGCGGCGCCGCGTCGTCGTTCACTGTGATCACTGGCCACGAAGATCCGCAGCGCGCCGAGTCGCGGATCAACTGGGCAGCGCTGGCGCAGGGCAGCGACACGCTGGTGGTATTGATGGGCCTGGGCCGGCTGGCGAACATCGCCGAGCAGCTGATCGCGCATGGCCGCGCGGCTGAGACGCCGGCCGCAGTCATCCACCAGGGCAGCACCCCCGATCAGGAGACAGTGGTCGGCACGTTGGAAACCATCGCCGCGGATGTGGCGTGCGCCGGGTTGAGCGCGCCAGCCACGCTGGTGGTGGGCGAGGTGGTGCGTCTGCGCGCGCACCTCAGCTGGTTCGATACCCTGGAACGACTAAC
>DATFXE010000192.1:0-11489 GCA_035258585.1 Roseiflexaceae bacterium
TTGGGTGGGGGTTTGGGGCGGCTTCGCCGCCCCAAACCCCCACCATTGGGGAGGTGCGGAGGGGGCACCCAGAGGGTACCCGGGCCCCTCCGCACCTCCCCAACTGTAAAGCTGATCGCTGCCAGGCGAAACCTTGTCTAAGTCAAGTCGATGAGCGTGATAACTCCGGGGCGACTTTCGACCAGATCGCCCACCATCTTGTGCTGAAGTATGTGGAGCAATAACGTCCCGAATGGCTGAAGCAACCGCCCCCACTCCTACGCGCACCCAGCATTATGTCTGTCTCACCGGTCGCGTTATCGCATGGTCGCTCGTCGCCGCGCTTGGCTTGCTGATCGCGGCGCAGCTGACCTTTTTTGCGATCCACGCTGTGCATCTGCTGCGCTACCCATACCCACTCGACTACGGCGAAGGGCCGCTGCTGGCCCAGATCGAGCTAGTGCGCTCCGGCACGCCGATCTGGCGCCTGTACGCCGATCCAGATCGCGCGCCGTATGCGGTCGTCAACTACCCGCCGGCGTATCACCTGGTCACGCTGCTTGCCGCACTTCCGCTTGGAAATCTGCTGCTGGCCGGTCGCCTGGTCGCGCTTGGATCGACGCTGGCGGCGGTGGCCGCGCTGTGGCTGCTGACGAAGGACCAAGGACCAAGGACCAAGGACCAAGGCCGGATGCACGAAACCAACGTTGGTCTTTTGTCTTTGGTCTTTCGTCCGCTGATGGTGCTGGCCTTCCTGGCGCTGCCGATCGTGCGCGAGTGGTCGGTGCTCATGCGCGTGGATATGCTGGGCGTGTGCTTGGGGCTGTGGGGGCTGCTGATCGTCCAGCGCACCAGCGGGCGACGCCAGCTGTTGTGGGCGGCGCTGCCGCTGACACTGAGCCTGCTGGTCAAACCGTCGCTGATCGCGGCGCCGGCGACCGCGCTGGTGTGGCTGCTATTCCGCGATTGGCGGCGTGCGCTGGCGCTGGGCAGCCTGATCGGGCTGGGCAGCACACTGGCAACGCTGCTGCTCCAGATCGCCAGCGGCGGTTGGTTCTTGGTGCATGTCCTGGCGGCCAACGCAAACGCCTGGGATCGCGATCTGGCCTACGGATTCTGGCACGATCAGATGCTGATCCTGTGGCCGCTGGCCGCCGCGGCATTGATGAGCGTGGTGATGCATGTTGCAGGTCGCAGGTCGCAAATCCTAGCTGCGGATGGCAGCCCCGATCTCCAATCTCCTATCTCCGATCTGTTCCTGCCGCTGTACTACACGCTGTTCGGCGCGATCGTGGCGTTCGGCGTGGGCAAGGTGGGAGCATACACGAACTACTTCCTGGAGTTTTACGCCGGGCTGATCTGGCTGACTGCCTCCGCGACCAAGGACGAAGGACGAAGGACGAAGGATCAGGCTTCGTCATCTTTCGTCTTTCGTCTTTCGTCGTTTGTCCCACCGATTGTGACCCTGTTGGTTGTTGGCGGGCTGCTGCGCTACTACCCGATCTGGAGCGCGACCTACCTGAAATTGGCTGGGATTATCGAGGGCAGCAACCCGCCACGATTGATCGCCGGCGGCTATGGCGTATGGCAGGATCTACGGCGCGAGCGCGATATCCTGGCGACACTATCGGGAGTCAACGCCGCGCTCATCGGCGAGGTGCAGGCCGCCGGCGCGCCAATCTTCACCGACGTTCCGGGTGTGGCCGCGCAGGCCGGGCAGCTTGCGCGGCTCCAAGCCTTCGAGTACCGCCAACTGCTCGACACCGGGCTGGCCGACCAGCGGCCGCTGCTGCGCGACATGGCCAACGGGCGCGTGCCGCTGATCGTACTCGACTACCTCGGCAACTGGCTCACGCCGGAGATGATCGCCATGATCACCCATCGCTATGCCCTGGATGGGTCGCGTGGGACCTACGATCTGTACCGCCCGGTCGACCCTGGCCCGCCTGTCGTGGTCGATCGCGCCTTTCCGGGCGGGCTGCGGCTGTCCAGCTACCACCTGGCGCCATCGCCCGGCCGCTCGGCCTACCACCAGGGCGAGACAGTGCTGCTCACCCTGGAGTGGCAGTGGGACGGCGGAACGACCCATCAGCCTGCAGGCGAAGGAGACAACCTTCAGGTCGTCACGAAGCTGGCCGATCAGCGGGGGCAGGTACTCTTCGAGACCAGCCGGCCACTGTTGTATGGCGCGCTGCCGCCATCCGGATGGGCTGATATTGCTGTTCAGCACATACAGCCGATCGCGCTGCCGCCCGATCTGCCAGCGGGAAACTATCAGATCGCAATCACCCTGCGCGGCGAACACGATCTCGCGCCGCCACAGGGGCTGGCGTGGCTGACAGTGGAGGCGCCAGCTGGGCGCCAGATCGGTGAAGGTGGCTACTACGTGCCCGCGGCGCTGCTCGACGCCTGGACGTGGCTCGGCGGCGACACCGGGCCGGGCGATCCACTAATGCCGGCGGTTCCATTCAAGGGAGCGATACAGCAATGCTTCGCCCGAGCATGCCTGCGACTGGTCGGCGATCAGGTTCAGCAGCTGCCGCTGGGCGAGCTGGTGCATCTGGCGGATGTCGGGCTGCCTCTGGCACCAGTTCCGGGCGAGGAAGGCCAGGAGGGTGTAACCATTATCCATTTTCCACAGACCGGGCAGACGTTGTCGATGGAGTTTCTGGATTATTGGCGCGATCATGGCGGCGAAGCAGCGCTCGGCCCGCCGATCACGCCCGAGCTGATCCGCGGGGATCGGATAGTGCAGTACACGCGCTACGCACGGCTCGAGCGACCGATAAGCGGCGGCCGCGCACGGTTGGGGCGACTGGGCGAAGCGTTTTTACGGCTGCCGGGCGGCGTAACCTATCGCTGGCCCTGAGCCTCCAGGTGGGTCAATTGACACCACAATCCGCATTCGGTAATGCGTAGTGCGTAGTACGTAGGAGTGCGACCTACGCGCTACGCACTATAGGCCGGCAAAATGACGATACGGATGTCAGACAACCCACTTGTCAAGAGAACATTATGCAACAGACTTCGGCGAATCCTTTCCGCGCGTTTGTCAACTGGATAGGCGGATGGACACGCTTTATGTTCCTGGTCGCGGTGCTGCTAGGGGTGATAGGTTGGTATCTGTGGGAGCGCGGGAAGGATCTGCCGGTGCCAGCGCAGGCGCAAAACGTCACCCAGCAACTTACTACCGACTCGCGCGATACGAACTTCGTGTTCGCCGGATCGGTCGAGGATCTGCGCGCCTTCTATCAGAAAGAGTTACCGCCGCGCGGCTGGCGCTACTGCGGCACGCGCGCGACCGCGCACTGCACCAACCAGATCGCTCTGCACGATCCCTCGGACGAGCGCGTCGACATCTACCGCCGCGCCGACGACCAGAATTTTCGCGGGCCGACGATCGAAATCTTCTGGCTCCAGAACGCCAGCGGGCAGCTCCAGGTCAGCATCGCCGAGACGCGTGGGGTATAACGTTTTTGTTGCTAGCCGCGATGTGCCGGCTCTTCGACTTTGGCGACCGGCAGCTGCGCACCGGACGATGGGTATCGGCCGCGCAGGGCATACCAGCGCACCGTCAGCACATCGCGCAGGTTGCGCCAGGAATCGCGAATCGGGTTGACCTTGGTTTCGGTGCCGTAGCGCCATGGCACCGGCACCTCGGCGATCCGGTAGCCATACCGGCGCGCCAGAAACAGCAGCTCAACGTCAAAGGCGGTGACGGCGGCGCCATGGAGGCGCGGTGCATCGGCGCCATAGATCTGCACTCGCTCGAACAGATCGGCGGCGACCGACTGGCGCAGCGCTTTGAAGCCGCATTGTGTATCCTGGATGCCGGCAACCGCGACGGCGCGGACAATCATGTTGAAGACGCGGCCCATCACGTGGCGATACCAGGGCTCACCCAGCCGCCGCGCCCCCAGCCCCTCACGCGAGCCGATCGCCACATCGAAGCCGTTCTCCAGTGCACGCCGCAGCTGACCCCACTCCTCAATCGGCACAGCCAGATCAGCATCGCAGAGCAGCACATACTCGCCGCGCGCCGCCAGCGCCCCCGCCCGCACGGCGAAGCCTTTGCCACGATGATCGAGCCGCAGCAGGCGAAGATCCGAGCGGCGCAGCGCCAGCTGTTCGACCAGGGCAGCTGTGGCATCGGTGCTGCCGTCATCGGCGACGATCACCTCCGAGCGATAGGGCTGCTGGCCGAGAAATGCGGTTATCTGGCTCAGCGAGTCAGGCAGGCGTTGCTGTTCATTGTATGCCGGCACCACCACCGACAGGAACGGCGAGTCGGACTGGACCTTCACTATGAACTCCTTATGTGTTTGGCGCGGCGGCCATAGTCGTCAAATGAAAGGATTTGCGCAGTACCCAAATGTTGTGATTCGCAGCGGTACTTTTCCTTCTTTTGTTTTTGGTTTTTCGCTCGCAGAGCGAAAAAACCAAAAACGAATGTGATGAAAAATTGCCTTTATATCTCTGTGTACTCCGTGTTCTCTGTGGCTAATCGCGTTTCCTGGTACAGGGCGGCCGCCAGCCGCGGCGCGGCGGCGGTGGGGAATCGATGTGCGCGCTTGCGCAGGAAGCGCGGCAGCGCCCGCAGGCTGTCGAACTGGCCGCGCAGCCGCGCGCGTGCGGCCGCCTCGCGAATATGCCAGAACGATTCTAGCGCATAGCCGAGCTGAGCACGTAGCAGCGCTGGCCAGAAGCGCCAGGCCAGCGCGCCTGGCATATTCTTGACCCAGACGAGAACGAAGTTCCGGCCGCAGTAATAGCTTGCAAGCGTCCCGCCGCCGGTCGCGCTCAGCCGATGGTAGACCACCGCACGCGGTGCATAGATCGTACGCATGCCGCGCAGCCGCGCTCGTATGTTGAGGTCGACATCCTCGCAATACATCACCAGATCTTCGTCGAGCACCTGCCCGCTCTCGGTCAGCGCCTCTAACGCCGAGCGCCGGTAGGCGGCCGCGCCCGCGCAAGGCCCGAAGACCTCTTCCATCACGTTATAGCGTGCGCTATCGCGCTGCCACACGCCGCGGTTGCCGGGCACCCCGTCGGAACGATAGTAGTCGCCGGCCGAGTGGATATGGTCGCGCCGATCAAACAGCAGCAACTTGCTGGCCGCAAAATCGTACTCGGGGTAGCGATCGAGCGCGCCAATTAGATGTTCGAGCCAGCGCGCCTCGACCTCGGTGTCATTGTTCAGCAGCACCACATACTCGCCGCCGGTCGCCTCGAAGGCCACATTGACCGCGTGCGCAAGACCGCGATTCTCCGGCAGTGCGATCACCTGCACCTCTGGGTAGAAGCGAGCCAGCAGCGCGCGCGACTCGTCGGTCGAGCCATCATCCACCACGATCACGTAGAAATCTCGCCGGGACTGCCGGCGCAGCGCATCCAGGCAGGTCGGCAGGTAGGCAGCACCATTGTAGTTTGGGATGATGATGTCTATCACTGCGTTAGCACGTCCAAACGTTAGCAGGTTGGAACGTTCAAACGCTCAGACGTTCAAACGTTCAAGGTACTCGGCAAGCGCATCCTGCCACGGGCGCAGGCGAATGCTGAGCGCGGCCGCGGCGGCGTTCCGCAGCGGCGTATAGGGCGGCACCGCGCTGTCGCGCTTAAAGTCGGCCAGCGCGATCGGCCGTAGCTCGACGTGCTCGCGGCTGGCCTGGCGCAGAATCGCAGCGGCGAACTCGAAGCGCGAGCAGCTGCCCTCGTTCACTAGGTGATAGGTGCCGTAGAACGACGTCTGGATCAGCCGGGCGACCGCTTCGGCCACATCTGGTGCGTAGGTCGGGCTGCCGATCTCGTCGGCAACCATTCCCAGCGTATCGCGCTCGCCCGCCAGACGCAGCACAGTACGCACGAAGTTGCGCTCGCCGCCAAACAGCCACGCCACTCGCGCGATATAGAAGCGATCCAGCAGCTCGCGCACCACCTGTTCGCCGGCCCACTTCGATCGACCGTAGGCGTTGATTGGGTTGGCGCGATCGTACTCAAGGTACGGGGCAGCGGCGGTGCCATCGAAGACCTCGTTGGTGCTAATATACACCAACGCCGCGCCAAGCTCGCGGCATGCCAGCGCGACGTACTGCGTCCCCAGGCCATTTACCCGATATGCCAGCTCGGGATCGCGCGCACAGCCATCGACATTAGTGTAGGCGGCTGGGTGAACCACCAGATCGGCGCCGGTCGCAGCTAGTTGCGCGACACATTCAGGGCGGCCCAACTCAAGCTGATCATGTCCCAGTGCGATGATCTCGTACTCACGGCCCAGCGTCTCCTGGAACGCTTTTCCAAGCTGCCCATTCGCGCCGGTGATCGCGATGCGCATGCATCCCCTCCCGAAATCCAGAGCGTTCCGCGCATGATAGGAGATAGTCCGATCGGCGTCAAATAACAGGAGTTACTGATCTCTGCAGTGGTTGCTTATCTTTTGGTGGGGGTGCGGGGCGGCAAAGCCGCCCCGCACCCCCACCATTGGCTCACAAGGGTAGGTATGGTTCTATCCAAGTGGGGGTCTGGGGGCGACGCCGGGTACCCTCTGGATGTGGGCACCCGGCCGCCCCCAGATCAGCTTTTCTGGTCGTCGTACTGGCGGCCTTGCCGCCAGTACGACGACCAGAAAAGGCATCAGGAAGGGCGCAGCCCTTCCTTACCTACCCTTATGAAGGCCCTCCAGACCTCCCCAAACAAGATAATGGTACTGTACGACAATAGGACCATGGGCGCGTTGCATGCGCGGCATGTCAAACGGTATAATCCTTTTAACTTCTATTTAACTAGGGCGTCTTGAGCAACTCAGGCCATGCTCCGCCTGCCGGCCCAAAAAAATGGAGGGCACCACTATGACCAATCGGCTCGTATATACATCTCCTACAACCGATCGCAAAGCTGCTTTTGCAGCCGCAGATCCGGGTGCGGGCCAGGCCGGGCAGTCTAAGCTCGCGCAAATGAGTGAAGGGTATAGTGCGCTCCCGCTCCTGTTTCAGCAGCTGACGCAATCGCTGAGCGTGCTCAGCGGCACGGCCGAGCTAATGCTGGAGGGCAAAGACGGCCACGACGCATTGCAGGGTCTGCGCGTCTGGTTACATCCGAACGCGCGCCAGGCCGAGCTGTCGATGCACCAGCTGCGCGACCTGCGCCTGACCAAATCGCCTGCCCTGACCGATCTGTCGCAGAGCCTGACAGTGCTGGTGCTGGCGGCCGACATGCTCACTCAGGGCCAACTCTCAGGCGCCGACTCGCTGATGTTCTACGGCCTGTTGCGTCGCAACGCCGACAGCGCAATCACAAGCCTGGCCCAGCTGCGCGCGCAGCTGCTGCCAGAGAGCCAGCAAGCGACAGCCGGGTAGCTTTCGTTTAGCCGTAAAAGACAAAGAAAAGACCACGGGCATTTCCGCAAGCGAAATCTCGCTCTAGTGTTAGGCCGCCGCGGCCAAGCTTACCTCGACTACCCGCGCCGCGCGCAGCACTGTCGCCTCATCCCAGGGCTTGCCGATCAGCTGGAGCCCAAACGGCAATCCTTCCGCGCTCGACCCAACCGGCACGCTGATCGCCGGCCAGCCCAGCAGGTTGAACGGCGCGGTGAAGGCGATCGAGCCAGGCGCATTGAGCGGCGGCGCGACATCCGGCTGCGAGGGGGTGCTGAGCAGGTCGACCCGCTCGAAGATCGCATCACAGTCCCGCCGCAGCGCGGCGCGAGCTTGCTGCGCGCGGACCAAGGCGCCTGGCCGGTAGGCAAACGCTGCCAGGATGCGTTGGCGCATGAACTCGCCGTAGTCGCCCAATCGCGCGCGCAGGTTAGGGAGGTGGTAGGCCGAGGCCTCCATAGCCAGAATGGCACTATTCAGCAGCCGCAGCGGCTCGAGCTCGGACAGATCGACATCCACTAGCTCGGCGCCGTTCTGCTCCAGCCCTGCCAGACCCTGCCGCCACGCCGCGATCGCCGCGTCGCTCCCGAGCTTGCCGCCCGAGCCATCATCGCCAAGCACGCCGATTCGCAACCCCCTCACACCCTGATCGAGGTCGGCTAACGCGGGCGGCACACTCCGACGCGTGCGCGTGTCGCGCGGGTCAGAGTGTGCCAGCACATCGAGCAGCAGCGCGGCATCGGCCACGCTGCGCGTCAGCGGGCCAAGGTGATCCAGCGACCACGCCAGCGGCAGCACGCCGTAGAGGCTGATCCGGCCGAAGGTTGGCTTCAGCCCCACGACCCCGCAGAGCGCGGCCGGGATGCGGATCGAGCCGCCGGTGTCGGAGCCGATCGCGGCGTAGACCAGTTCGGCGCCAACTGCCGCGGCCGAGCCGCTGCTCGACCCGCCGGTGTCGCGATCGGGGTGGCGTGGGTTGCGGGTCGGGCCGTAGTGCGCATTGTTGGAGCCAGGCGAGTAGGCAAACTCCGACAGGCGCGTCTTGCCGACGATCACCGCGCCGGCCGCATGCAGCCGCTCGACTGCGGCGGCGTCGAAATCGGTGACGTTGTGGGCCAGAATCTTCGAGCCGCCGGTTGTGCGCGTGCCCTTCATCGCGAGGAGATCTTTGACGGCGACGGGCACGCCGTGCAGCGGGCCGCGATACTCGCCGGCGCCGATCTGCTGTTCGGCGCGCCGGGCGGCGGCGCGAGCTTGCTCGGCCAGAACAAGCTGGAAGGCGTTCAGCTCGGGGTCACGCTCGGCGATGCGCTCGAGCGCCTGCTCCACCAGCTCGACCGGCGAGATCTGGCGCGCGCGCAGTTGGGCCGCGACGGCCGCGATCGGCGAGGCGTGCGGGCGCAGAGCGGCAGGCCGATCGACAGCCTGAGTCGGTGTGTCGCCCCAGGCGGCCAGGTAATCCGGCACGGCGTCGATCGGCGCCTGCTCGATCACGCGCTCGATATCGGCCAGCCGGCTCAGGAAGCCTTTATCGACTATGCCTTGGATATCGGCCTCGACAGCCTGAATTTCGGCCGTGCGCAGATTGGTGCGTAGCCGATCGATCACGGCGTCCGGAACACGGTTTAGGCTCATGCTAGCGCTATCCCTTGAGTCGCCAGTTGCCGTAGGGGCGAGGTCACCCCTACGGCAACTGACGACTGGCTAATCCTCGACCAGCTCCTCCAACCGCAGTGAGAGCACCCGCGACGCGCCATCCTCGCCCATTGAGACGCCGTAGATCGTATCGGCTGCCTCGATCGTGCCGCGGTTGTGGGTGACGAGCACGAACTGGGTCTGCTGGCTCAGCTCGGCCAACGCCTCGCGGAAGCGCCCGACGTTGGCCTCATCGAGCGCAGCGTCGACCTCGTCGAGCACACAGAATGGCGATGGGTTGACCGTGAGAATCGCGAAGAGCAGCGCCGAGGCAGTCAAGGTGCGCTCGCCGCCCGAGAGCAGCGAGAGGGTCTGCTGGCGTTTGCCAGGCGGGCGGGCCAGAATCTCGACTCCCAGGCCGTCGACACCCTCGTGACTCTCCCCGTTACTGCTGCCATTGCCGTTATTGTTGGGTCGGACGAGCAGCAGTTGGGCCTGGCCACCGCCGAACAGGCGCGTGAAGCTGCGCTCGAATTCGGCCGCGACAGCCCGGAATGTCGTCTCGAAGCGCGTCTGCATCGCGCCATCAAGCGCGGCGATCAGCTCGCGCAGCGAGACCTCGGCCGCGCGCAGATCGCTCGTCTGAGTGGTCAGAAACGCATGGCGCTCGGCCGCCTCATCGTACTCCTCCAGCGCCAACGGGTTGACCACGCCAAGGCGGCGAATGCGCTCGCGCAGGCGCTCAATCTCTCCGGCAAGCTCGTGGGTGTCGGGTGACAGGTGACAGGTGTCGGGTGTCGCGTCACTCGACGCTTGGGCGGCCTCAATGTCGATATCGTCGGCGGCGGCCCGTTCCCAGACCGAGTCGATTCGGTCGCGGGCGCGCTGGACATCGACGGCGGCGCGGCCGTGGGCCGACTCGGCCGCAAGCAGCATGCTGGTCAGCTCGGCTTCCTGGCGCTCCAGCTCAGCCTGAGCTGTCTCAAGCTCGGCCAGCTCGGCCTCGGCAGGGCCGATCTGAGCGCGAAAGTCGTCGATCTGGGCCAGCAGCGCCGCGTGCGATGTCTGCAGGGCGTGCAGCTGCGCCTCCAACGCCTCGCGCTCCTGAGCTAACTCATCGACCCGGCGCACACCAGCCGCACGTTGATCCTCTAGCCGCGCCAGGCCCTGGCCGTTGGATTGGAGCAGCGCCCGCTCGGCGCGCGCCTCGCCCTCGGCCGCCGACGCAGCTGCGCGTAGAGCGGCCATGCGCTGCTGGACCTCACGCTCGGCGTCGAGCCGCCCCTGATCCTCGGCGCGCAGCTGAACCAGCCGATCGCGGGCCTCGGCCTCGCGGATGGCAAGCGCGACCTGCTCCTGCTCGATCGCAGCCCGCTGGTCATCCAGATCCTTGACAGCCGAAGCAGCCTGCTCGTGGCGGCGGCGCTGCAGATCCTGATCGGCCTCAGCCTGGTCGGCGGCGCGGCGCGCCTTGTCAAGCGCGGCGCGTTGGCTCTCATGCTCTTGGCCGGCGCGCTGGCGAGCCGCTTCGGCTTCCCGAAGCGTGCGCTCGGCTGTGCTAAGGCGAGAATCGAGCGCGGCGCGCGCCTGCAAAGCCTGCTCGACGGCCTGGCGCTGCGATGAGACCTGCTCGGGCAGCTCGGGCAGCTCGCGCAGCTCGCGCTCGCGGCGCAGCGTACCGGTCTCTTTGGTCTGTGCACCACCTGTCACCGCGCCACCGCTGCTCACCTGCTCGCCAGCCAGCGTCACCAGCGTCCAGCCGCCGGAAAGCTGGCGTAACGTCTCACGCGCGGTCGGCAGATCTTCAACGATCAAGGTGCGGCCGAGCAGATTCTGGGCGACCGGCCGGTAATGTGCGTCAAACTCGACTAGATCGGTCGCCACACCAAGTACGCCATTGGACCAAGAACCAAAGACCAAGGGCGAAGTCGAGCCTGCGGCGGTGCCAACCGAAGAACGCTGCTTGTGATCTGCGGCAGGCATCTCGGCTGCGCGAGGCGATATCTTGGGTCCTTCGTCTTTCGTCCTTTGTCGAATCGTGTCCAGCGGCAGAAAAGTGGCGCGACCCTGTCCGCCGCGCTTGAGCGCCTCGATGGCGTCCTCGGCATCGGTCCAGCGCTCGACCACGATGTTCTGCAATCGGGAGCCCAGCGCGACCTCGATCGCCGTCTCCAGGCGCGCTGGCGTCCGCAGGATGGATGAGACCAGCGTGAAGCCAGTGCGACCCTGCGCTTCCGCCCAGTGCATGGCGGCCTTGACACCCGCGAAGGCGCCAGCGTAGCTGCGCTGGAGACGGGTGAGCGATTCGAGCCGGGCCTCGGCGTCGGCGAGCGCGCGCCGGGCCTGGGCCTGGGCCTCTTCGGCGCGGGCGCGCTCGCTGCGCAGCGCATCCAGCTCGCCGCGCGCCTGCTCGCTGGCGGCGGCGGCGGCGGCGCGCACCTGCTCGCTCGACACCAGGCGCTGCTCGGCGGCGCTGAGATCGGCGCGCCGCTGATCGCGGGC
>DATFXE010000193.1:0-4496 GCA_035258585.1 Roseiflexaceae bacterium
AAGCTGCCCGCGCCGCCACTCGCGACGATCGTGCCCATGGTGTGCGTGCCATGGCCGTTGTCGTCTTGCGGCGCCGGGCGCTCGCTCACGGGGTCGAACCAGTTATAATTGTGATCGTAGCGGCCATCGCCAAGCGCGCCGCGATAGCGTGCCGCCAGCCCTGGGTGATCGTAGCGCACGCCAGTGTCGATATTCGCCACAACGATCCCCTGGCCAGTCACACCAAAATCGCTCCAGACCCGGTCGGCGCCGATCTGGTGAATGTTCCAACAAACAGAGTCGCTGGGCTGGCTGGGGTTGCAGCGTTCGGCGCTGGCCTGGCCGTCTTGTTCCGGCTGCGGCAGACTAGCAGTATGATTGGCGCGAATCAGCGCGACATCGGCGCGCGCGCTGAGTGCCTGCGCGTCGGCCAGCGCTCCATGGACCAAGATGGCGTTCACGATCCAGAGCGGCTGGGCGCGCAGGCCGCGCGCTGCGAGTTGCCCGCGCAGGTCGTGCTGGCTGCGCGCGGCATGATCAACGAGTGTTTGGTAGACATAACGCCCGCGCTCGGCCCAATCGCTGATCTGGTAGGCGGCGCTTAGATCGGCTTGGTCGCGCATGTAGATCAGAAAGTCAGACTGCTGATCCGGCGCGGCCTGGAAGTCCCACAGCAGCTGTGTATCGAGCCGATTGGTCTGGCGCGGCAGGGCGACCGCTTGCTGCACGTGATCAGCGCTGGTGCGCGCCAGAGCTATGGGTGGCGCATATGCCTCGAAGATTGCCGGACTGAGCGTACTGCTGGAGAGATTGGTGATAGTGGCTGTGCTGGTACTGCTCTGCCCGAGCGGAACGGTAAGCTGGAGCGTGGATGGGTTGGCCGTGATGCTGGAATTTGCGGCCGAGGCCGGCGGGGCGCCGGCAGGCAGGCTGGCGACGAGCAAGGCCAATAGCGCGCTCAGCAGCATGGGCGCGTGCTTTGGGCGGCGGGTAGCAGGCGGCATTGTGAGAGCCTTTCCGCAGCGACTTCCAGCGTGCGGCGCTTGGCGGGGCTGCGCTTGGGAGCGGCGCGGGGTTGTTGGATATCAAGCGGGATCGCCTGCGAACAGCGCCCCACGGCTTTAGACGTTGTTCTGGCGCATTGCTAGGCGCGCGAGCGTGTGACGAAGCATAGCATTCGGGGCCGGCGATTGTCAAGTATTTTGTCAGAATACTTATCGATCGTTCATCTGTCGCTTATCTTCAGGATGGGAGACCATGTGCTATCATTGACAGGACCTACGTGGTGGAGGGGTTTGGGGAGGCCGGGTGCCCTCTGGGCGTCTCCCCAAGGTCTTCTTTTTTCTGGCAAACGTTGGCGGCCGGGTACCCTCTGGGTGTCGCCGTAGTGAGCCAGAAACAAAGATTCTTGGAGGGCCGGGTACCCTCTGGGTGCCCCTCCAAACCTCCCCGTAATGGACGACCGCGTATGTCCTGTCATTGACAGTCGGGAGTGATGGGGGGCGGCCATCGGCTGCTCCTGAACCCTCCTCAGCCGAGGCATTCGTGCAAGGTGCGAATAGAGTGAGAAAGCTATCCAAGAAAATGCAAATGCTTATTTCTCAGCGCGCACTGAGTTCCATGCTGCTGATAGCCCTTCTGGTGCTGGCGCTGATCGTGCCCGGGCGAGCGCTAGCGCATGGTGGGCACACTGGCCCGATGCAGACTTTTACCCAGGAATTTGGGCCATATGAGGTTGCCATTACGGTGGAGATTCCGCCCTCGGTGCCCTCGCCGCTCTATCTTGATATCGCGCCGCAACAGGATATGGAAGGCGTGACCATGCGATTCCGCGTCGCGCCGCGCGGCCAGCCGTTCGATGGCGCCCCCATCGCCGAGGTGCGCGGCAACGCCGGGCAGCAGGGCGTGTATCTGACCCAGCTCGACGTGGACCGTTTCGGCGATTGGGATCTCGAGGCCACTATCAGCGGGCCCAAAGGTGCAGGCTCCGCACGCATTCCATTCACGATCGCATCTCAGCCGCTGCCGACCGGCTCGATCGGCCTGTTCGCCGGGCTGGGTGGGCTCGTGGTGCTGATGATCGCCAGCATCACGCTAACCGCGATAGCTCAACGGCGCGGGCGGCTCACACCCGGCTGGGCGAACTGGCTGATCGGCCAGGGCATGTTCGCGTGCCTGATTGTCGCGGCGATCTTTGGCATCCAGCAGTTTAATACGGCGATCCAGAGCGCACAGGCCTCGGCCGATCCCACGCTTTCGGCGCTTGGTCTCGGCCGGCCGCATGCCAACCTGGCGCTGCACACTTCGCCAGATCTTCCGCAAGCCGGTCAGCCGCTGACTCTAACGCTCGATCTGAGCGATGGCTCAACCGGGCTGCCGGTGGAGGATCTGGTGCCGCACCACGAGGCGCTGATGCATCTGGTGGTGATCAGTGCCGATGGCCGATTTTACGCACACGTTCACCCGCCGCGTGTGGCGCCTGGCCGCTATGCGATTGCCATCACGCCCGACCGCCCTGGGCGCTATACCGCCTACGCCGAGATTCAGCGCCAGGATAGCGGCACGCAGGTGATCTCGCGCGATTTCGAGCTTGCCGGCGCCGCCGTGGCCGCCGCCCAGCCGACACCAGGCCTTGGCGAGCGTGAGGTTGCTGGGATGCAGGTGAACGTCGCGTCGTCGCTCGCGCCGCTGCGCGCTGGCAAACAGGCCACCATCAGCTTCAGCTTCAGCCAGGCTGGGGCGCCGGTGAACGATTTGCAGCCCTGGCTAGGCATGGGTGGCCACCTGATCGCCCGCAGCGCCGACGGCGCGACGTTCGCCCACGTCCACGCGATTGGGCCGATGGCGCCCAGCGGCGTGCTGGCATCCGGCGTCGCCTACGGTCCCGACATCCGCTTTGTCTACACGTTTCCGCAGCCGGGCCGCTACCAGATCTGGGGCCAGTTCCGCCACCAGCAACAGATTGTAACCGTGCCCTTGGAGGTGAATGTTGAATAGCATGGGGAACAGGAGACAGGAGACAGGAGACGGGAGACAGGCGGCAACGCCGGGCACCCGTCACTCGTCACGCGTCGCTCGGCACGCGTCACTCGGCACGCTCGCATACTGGTGGTTGCTTGCGCTCCTGCTGTGCACACTTGCGGCCTGTGGCGGGAGCGGCATTACGCAGACGACACAAACTGAGCGCTACAATGTCGAGATGACACTCGACAGCGCCAGCTTTGGCGAGCGCACCGCGACGATCAGACTCAACGATCGGTCCGGCCAGCCCGCCACGGTCGATCAAGTTGTGCTTGCGCCAGTGATGATATCGATGGGTATGGCCTCGCCCGAACTGACGGCGCAGCCGAGCGGCCCCGGCCGTTACCAGGCCAAGGGCGAGTTTTTCTCGATGCTCGGCGAGTGGCAGGTGAGCGTACGGGTCAGCGCCGGCGGCAAGGACGATACGGCGCGCTTTATGTTCCAAGTAGAACAGTAGAACACGGCGGCTTACATACCCGTCAAAACCACTGTGGTAGGCCATTAGATATGCGGCAAGTAGATCTTGTGCGGCCGCGGCGCGTCGGCGATCGGCGTGACATCGCCGACTAGGGTTGTCACGCTCTGGGGCGCGAGCGTCAGCGCTAATTCGCCATTGACGACGGAGATGCTGCTGCCCTGCTGCATGTCCTGTGAGGCGCTGGTGGTGTATGGCAGCAGTGCATCCGCGGCGACATGGGCCAGGCCGACGACAAAAGGCTGCGGGCTTGCGTTTGTGTTGATCGCCACGATCACAAGTGTAGGCGTCGACTGATTCCGGCTGCGAAATGCCGACACATAGACGCCATCGACCGGGTTGGCCGTCGCGCCGACGCGCACCGCGCCCGGTCGAATAAATCTACTGTACTGCGCCAGGCACCAGAAGCGTTTCCTGATGTCAAAGCTTCCGTCCTGGTGACGAAAATAGATCAGGCCCTGTCCGGTGCTGAAGTTATCCCCGCCGGCTTGGGCGAGCGCGCCCCACCACCACAGCCAGGCGTTGGTCCCGGCGATGACCATATGCTTGTGAATAGTTTTCGCCCACATCAACGCATCGCCAATGCTCGGATTATCCTTGTCAGTCGAAGAGATCTCAGTCATCCACAGGCGCTTGCCCAGCCCTCTGGCCTGGGCCACTGCCTCGGCCGAGACGGCTGGCTCCTTGGTTGCCGGATCGATGTTGTAGTTATGCAAGCCAAGGATCTGGACGAGCGCATTGGTTTCCATGTCGCTCAGAATCGCCGATGCATGCCCCAGTTCGCTCCATGCAAAGGACTCGGGAGCGAGCAGGCGGACGGCGACCTGCTGCTCGTCGAGCGCCGGTTGCAGGAACAGCCTGATGAAATCGCGCAGATCGGCCGCCTGCCAGGTGCAGGATTGGTAGGCCGCGCTGGTCTCCGGCTCGTTCGCCGGCGATATCGCGTAGAACTCGATGTCGAAGCGCTCGCGATACTCGCGGACATAGCGTGCCAAGTATTCGGCGTAGTCATTGCGGCGGT
>DATFXE010000194.1:0-9779 GCA_035258585.1 Roseiflexaceae bacterium
GTTCGTAACCTAGGATCGCATACACTTGGTTGCACTGCATGACGGTTCAATCATACTGGACCGTCGTCTGTTGCACCTTAAAAAGTGAATAGGAGGAAACTGTGGAATGGCTCCTACCAGCCGTGCTGGCGCTGGTGATCGGTGTGATCATCGGATCTGGCATCGGCATTTTTGTCTATGCATCCAATAGCAAGAGCCGTATCCGGCAGAGCGAAACCGAAGCGCGCCTGCAGCTGGAAGCCGCCCGTACCGAGCAAAAGGATCTCATCCTGCACGCGAAGGACGAGGCGCTACGGCTGCGCAACGAGGCTGAGGCGCAGATCCGCGATTTACGCGCGGGGATCGCCAAGCAAGAGGAGCGGCTTCAGCGCAAAGAAGAAAACCTCGACCGCAAACTGGAAGGGCTGGAGCGACGCGAGCGGCAGATGCAAACCCGCGAGCGCCAAACCGAGCAAATCCAGCGCGAGGCCGAGCAGCTTCGCACCCAGCAGCAGATCGAGCTGGAGCGTATCTCGGCGCTGAGCCAGGATGAAGCGCGAGCGATCATCTTGCAACGAGTCGAGGCCGAAGCCCGCGATGATTCAGCGCGGCGCATTCGTGAGATCGAGCGCGCAGCGCGTGATGAGGCCGACAAGACAGCGCGCAAGGTGATCGGGCTGGCGATCCAGCGCTGCGCTTCGGATTATGTCGCTGAGGTCACGGTTTCGACCGTGGCGCTCCCGGGTGAAGAGCTTAAGGGCCGTATCATCGGCCGTGAGGGCCGCAACATCCGCGCCTTCGAGCAGATTACCGGTGTCGATATCATTGTTGATGATACGCCGGAGGCTGTGACCCTTTCCTGCCACGACCCGGTGCGTCGCGAAGTCGCTCGCGTCGCACTGAATAAGCTGCTCAAGGACGGCCGCATCCATCCATCTCGAATCGAGGAGGTGGTTGCCAAAACCCAGCAGGAGATCGAGCAGATTATGCGCGAGGAGGGTGAGCGCGTCGCCTATGAGGCGAATGTGCAAGGCCTACACCCCGATCTGATCAAGCTGCTGGGGCGGCTCAAGTACCGCACAAGCTATGGGCAGAATGTCTTGCAACATTCGCTCGAATGTGCCCTGCTGGCGGCACATATGGCCGCCGAGCTCGGCGCAAACATCAGCGTCGCCAAGACTGCGGCGCTGCTCCACGATATCGGCAAAGCGGTGGACCACGAAGTCCAGGGGCCGCACGCCGTGATCGGAGCTGATATCGCGCGCCGACTTGGACGATCGCCGGCGATCGTTCACGCTATCGCCGCGCATCATAACGACGAAGAGCCACAGACGGTCGAGGCCTTTCTGGTACAGGCCGTCGATGCGATTTCTGGTGGGCGGCCCGGCGCGCGGCGCGAGACGCTCGACCTGTATATCAAACGGCTGGAAGCCCTGGAGACAGTCGCCACGTCGTTCACCGGAGTCCAGCGGGCCTTCGCGATCCAGGCCGGTCGTGAGGTGCGCGTCATGGTCCAACCGGACTCGATCGACGATCTTGGCAGCATTCACCTGGCTCGCGATGTCGCGAAGAAGATCGAGGAGAGCTTGCAGTATCCCGGCCAGATCAAGGTGACGGTGATCCGTGAGACCCGCGCTGTCGATTATGCACGCTAGGGATTTGCCCCTAGTAGTGCTTGAAATGGTGCTTCGATGGCATTGGACTTGCTCACCATTCGTCGCATCACTCCAATAGGAGTCCCGATTATGGACCTCGACATGCACAACCAGGAGACCATCCAACCGGCTTCAACGCCAGTGTCAACAACACCGGAGGAGGAACGTATGACAACTACCACATCCCAATCCGCGCCGGTCGCTCGCGCCGTCGGCGCCAGCGGCGCTACGGCGCTCGAGCGCCACAGCGCTGAAGTACTTAAGGTCTCCACACGTTCACGCCCAAGCGCAGTTGCCGGCGCAATTGCGGGCGTTATTCGCGATAGTGGTATGGCCGAGGTTCAGTCGATCGGCGCTGGCGCGACTAACCAGGCGATCAAGGCTGTGGCCATCGCTCGGAGCTACTTGAGCGAGGAAGGTGTCGATATCGTCTGCACGCCGTCGTTTATCGATGTCTCGATCGACGACGAGGAGCGCACCGCTATCCGCTTATTGGTCGAGCGCCGCCCCTAGTCGTTCTGGCGTCCCCGCAGAACCTACGCAGGGCGATAGTACCCCAGCTTCAAGCTGGGGTACTATCGCCCTTTTTGTGTTTCCGCTTCCGGCTGGCACGCTATGAAGCGGGTGCTGCTGGCCTCCATGGCCTTGCTACAGGCTACTGCCGCGGGGAATTGCGCCTCCCGACGACGATCGATACCAACATGCCAGTCGTCATGGCGCCGCCGATGCTCACCGCGTCACTCAGCGGAATCAGGCCGCTCAGAATCGGCGCGCCAAGCGCCAGCGCCAACCACGGGATCCAGGAAGGGATCAGCAGATTGCGCTTCCAGGCGCGGCTCAACGAAGAACGGCTGATCGCGAAAATCGTAGCTAGCCAGCCGATAATCGCGATGATGATAGCGCCGGACACAGCTGTCGAGATCATGAATGTGCTCCTTTGAAGATTTCGCCCGCTATTGTACCAGTCTCTGCGCATATCTGACAGTCCGCGCTCTAGCCCCATGGTCCTAATCGTCGACAGTACCTGCTAGCCCTATGTGGAATCAGCCTCATGTCGGATGCGCATGTCCGCTCTAGGGCCTTGACACACCCGCGCCTGCTCGATACAATACGGCCAAGGCGATATGCGGGATGAGTACGCGCAGTGCCCACACAGAGATGAAGAGCCATTGGCTGAAAGCTTCTTCAGGCACGCCTGCGCCGAACGTGGCCCGCTGGAAGCCGCGCCGGGGAAGTCCGAGGACTGAGTGCTGAGGACTGAGTGCTGAGTAAGGTGTTCCTCAGTCCTCAGTCCTCAGTCCTCAGCACTCGGTTGTGTAGTCGGCGCCGGGTGTGCCCGTGAGCGCACTGAACGAGGACGACGGAGATCGATCCGTCGTCGAATCGGGGTGGTACCGCGGAGGTGATTAGCCTTCGCCCCTGACCGGGGCGGGGGTTTTTTGTTACGCTTGCGCCGATCGAATTTGGGGAGGTTTGGAGGGGCCCGACTACCCTCTGGGTGCCCCCGCCAAACCTCCCCAGTAGGCGGGGTGCGGGGGCGGCAAAGTCCCCCCAAACACCGCCAAAAGATAAGCAACCAATGCAGAGATCAGTAACAAGACAGGTAATCGAAGGGGGTGATCCGCAATGACCGGCGATGATGTAGGTGTAGTACGTCAGGTTCGGATGTATTCAATAAACGGGCGATGTGCAGCGAGTAGTTCTGTGTTCTGAGTTCTGCGTTCTGGGTTTCGATACTCAGCTCAAAACTCAGAACGCAGAACTCAAAACTGGACATGGCCCATCCGCAGATAAGGAGTGACTGCAATGGGCTTCCCACAGCGCTACGACGCGGCCGAAGCAGAGCGCCGCTGGCAAAATATCTGGGCGCGCGAGCGCCTCTACGAATTCGACCCGGCCGACCCGCGGCCGCCCTTCGCGATCGACACGCCGCCGCCGACCGTCTCGGGCACGATCCACATCGGTCACGTCTACTCTTACATTCAGGCCGAGGCCATGGCGCGTTTCTGGCGCATGCAAGGCTACAATGTCTACTATCCGTTCGGCTTCGACGACAATGGGCTGCCAACCGAGCGCTTCGTCGAGAAGCTGCGCGGCATTCGCGCCCGCGATCTGAGCCGGCCCGAGTTTATCACCACCTGCCTGGAGGTTTCGCGCGAGTTCGAGGATCGCTTCGAGACATTCTGGCGCAGCCTGGGCATGAGCGTCGACTGGCGCCTGCGTTACTCTACAATCGACCCGGCCGCACGGCGGATCTCGCAGTGGTCGTTTATCGATCTGTATCGCAAGGGGCTGATCTACCGCGCCCAATCGCCCAACCCCTGGTGCGTCGAGTGCCAGACCGCGATCGCCCAGGCCGAGATGGAGGATGCCGAGCGGGGCACGACGTTCTTTACCCTGGCCTTTGGCCTCTCAGATGACCAAAGACCAAAGACCAAAGACCAAAGCAACGGCTTCGCCAGCGGACCTTCGTCCTTCGTCCTTGGTCCATCGTCAACGCTGCCGATTGCTACCACCCGCCCCGAGCTGCTGCCGGCCTGTGTCGCGATCTTCGTCCACCCCGAGGACGCGCGCTTCACCCACCTGATCGGGCAGAGCGCAATCGTCCCGCTCATTGGGCGCGCGGTCCCGATCCTGGCCGACCGAGCGGTCGATCCGGCCAAGGGTTCCGGCGCCGTGATGTGCTGCACCTTCGGCGATACCACCGATGTCGTCTGGTGGCGCGCGCACAATCTGCCGCTGATACCGCTGGTCACACGGCAGGGCCGGCTGAGCGCCGACGGCGGCGCCTACGCGGGGCTCTCACTCGCCGAAGCTCGTGCGCACATTATCGCAGATATGCGCGAGGCTGGCCTGCTGCTGGGCGAGCGCCCGGCCGAGCAGACCATCCGTGTCCACGAGCGCTGCAAGACGCCGCTGGAGATCCTGGAGACTCAGCAGTGGTTCATTCGCGTTCTGGATGCGAAGGAGGCGCTGCTGGCGGCCGGCCGGCAGATCGCCTGGCGGCCAGAGTACATGCGCTCCCGCTACGAGCACTGGGTCGAAAACCTGGCATGGGATTGGTGCATCTCGCGCCAGCGTTTCTACGGCGTGCCCTTCCCGCTCTGGCACTGCGATGGGTGCGGCGCGATCATTCTGGCCGACGAGGCGCAGCTGCCGATCGACCCGAGCACCGACGCGCCGCCGCGCGCGTGCGACTGCGGCAACGCCGATCTTCGGCCGGACCCGGATGTCATGGACACCTGGGCCACTTCCTCGATGACTCCGCAGATCGCGACGCAGCGTTGGGGCGACGCGGATATTTCGCCCTTACAAGATCAACTCTACCAGCAGTTGTTCCCAATGCAGATGCGGCCGCAGGCGCACGACAACATCCGCGTCTGGGCGTTCTACACGATCGTCAAGTCGCACTATCACTTCGGCACAATCCCCTGGGAAACGCTGATGATCTCAGGGCACGGGCTGGATCCATCGGGGCATAAGATCAGCAAATCGCGCGGCAACTCGGCCAGCGGCCCCGAGGCGCTGATCGAGCGCTACGGCGCCGACCCGGTTCGCTACTGGGCCTGCGGCGGCGCGCTCGGCGCCGATCGCCCGATCAACGAAGAAGAAATGCGGCAGGGCGCGCGGCTGGTCACCAAGCTATGGAATGCTTCGCGCTTTATCGGTTTGCAGATTGCAGATTGCAAACCTGTCCTGAGCCCTTCGGCTCTGCTCAGGGTTAACTCCGTCGAAGGATTGCAGATTGGGAACGATAATCTACAATCTACAATCTACAATCTGCAATGGTCGGATCGCGCGCTGCTCTCCTGGCTCCAGCGGCTGATCGCACGGGCGACCGAGAGCTTTCGGAACTACGAGTATACTGCGGCTTGCGAGGCGACCGAGCGCTTCTTCTGGGGTACGCTCTGCGATAACTACCTGGAGTGGGTCAAGGGCCGGCTGTACGACGGTTCGGGCGGGGAGCGCCGCGCCGCGCAGGCCACGCTCTACCAAACATTGCTGGCAATTCTCAAGCTGTTCGCGCCCATCCTGCCGCACGTCACCGAAGAGATCTATCAGCAGCTCCACGGTGACATGTCGGACTCTGAGCGTGGAGCAGCCGGCCTGGCATCCATTCACGCATCGGCCTGGCCGCTGGCCGACCCGTCGCTGATCGACGAGCAGGCCGAACAGGCGGGCACGGCGCTGCTGGCGATCACCAGCGCCACGCGGCGCTTCAAATCGGCGCACAGGCTCGGGCTGGGCGCCGAGCTAGCGCATCTTGCCATCGCGGCGAGCGATCCCTGGCTGCGCGCGGCCCTGGAGCAGTCGAAACCTGATATCCGCAGTGTCACACGCGCGCGCGAGATAACGTTTGTCGAAAAGCCGGACGAGCGATTCGAAGAGCTTGAGCCTGAACTGTGGACGATGATCGAGGGCTGACCGAGCAGCTTGTAGCGAAAGTCCTTCACGCAAGCGGTTTTGGTACCAGGGTAGTGTAGGAGTGAAAGGGTATTGTCGGAAGTATTGACTAATTCTATACTTACGGCGCATGCTGCATACCCCGGCGGCATAACATTTCCATGTCACATCCACCAAAGGAGCTGCGCCGGTTATGAATACAGATGGTTCCACAAACGGCATCGCGCACGACGAACTGACAATGCTCAGGCAGCGCGTCGCTCTGCTTGAGCAGCAGCTCGCTGCCCAGCAGACCGAGGCCGGACAGCGAGCTGCCGAGCTGCGCACTCTTCGGGCGCTGGTCGATAATGCACCCGAGGGAATCGGCTTTGCATCCCTTGATGGGACAGTCCAATATCTCAATCGTGCGTTTGCTGAAATGAGCGGCTACGGAGAAGCAGCCATTGGAGGCACATTCTTTGGCTTTTTCTCGCCGGAAGGGCTCGAGTATATGCAGCGCGAAGTCCTGCCGCATATGCAGGCGTACGGGAAGTGGCAGGGCATCATTCCCTATCTGCGGCCGAACGGCGTCGAGTGGGCCGCCCAGGCCAGCGCGTTTATCGTGCCGGACTATGACGGAACGCCGATCGGCCAGGCGATCGTTCTGCGCGACGCCACCGAGCAGCTGATCGCCACCGAAACCATGCGCCAACAGACCGATGCGCTACGCACGGCCAACTACCGGCTGGAGCGCAGCTTCGCGAACACGCCGCTGGCGACGATCGAGTGGGGCCGCGATGGCATTATCAAAAGCTGGAATCTGAGCGCCGAGCGCATCTTCGGATGGACAGCCGAAGAGATGGTAGGCACGCATATCCTCGCCAGGATCGTCCCGCCGATGGCGGCCGAACATGTGCAGGGCGTGGTCGACGCGCTGCTCAGCGGACAGGCGGCAAACAGTCGAAACCTCAATCTCACCAAGGATGGCCGCGAAATCACCTGCCAGTGGTATAACGCGGTGCTGGAAGATACCAATGGCCAGGTTGTCGGGGTGCTGTCACAGACCGAGGATATCAGCCAGCAGGTATGGAACGAGCAAGACCGGATCACGCTCCAGGAACAGGTCATGGCCGCGCAACAGGCCGCGCTGCGCGAACTCTCGACGCCGATCATTCCACTGACCGATCACGTAGTGGCGATGCCGCTGATCGGAACGATCGACAGCACGCGCGCGCAGCAGGTGATCGAGACCCTGCTTGAGGGTGTGTCGACCACGCGCGCCACGACTGCAATCCTGGATATCACCGGCGTGCAGCTCGTCGACACTCAGGTGGCCAACGCGCTGCTGCGCGCGGCTCAAGCTGTCAAATTGCTTGGAGCGCAGGTCGTGCTCACAGGTATTCGCCCCGAGGTTGCTCAAACGTTGGTGGGGCTCGGGCTGGATCTCAGCACCATCGTCACACGCTCCTCGCTCCAGAGTGGGATTTCGTTCGCGCTGGCTGGCCGAGCGATCGGCGAGAACGGCAACGGCGCACACAACGGGCGCCATAACTAAATACGGACAATCGTATCTGTTCCGGCTTTTGACGATGGACGATGGACGATGGACGATGAATCGCACCAATCGTCTATCGTCTATGGTCTATTGACCGCTGCGTTGATAGCTAAAGTTGGCCTGGGTGGCACCCGATGGCCGAGCGATGTTCTGCCTGCGATCTTTAGTTTTCCGTGCAGCGGTCAATAAATGCGGATTGCATTTGCGATTGGCTGTACCAAGAGCCAGAAACCAACATTCATTGCAAGGTTCTTGGTTCACCCAGAGGGTACCCCATTCCTGGCTCTTACGCGCCGGCCGACTGCGGCGATAAAGAAATCTAGCGCCTCGATGTGCAGCGCTACGCACAGGCCGAAATAGAGCAATGCGCCAGCGCTTCCAGCCACGAGCAGCTGCGCGAGCGCCCCGCCGATGCCAAGCGCGCCCAACCCCAGCGCCAGACCCCATGCGACGCCGGCCATCACAAGGCTCGCCAGCGCCGACTTCCAGAAGGCCTCGCCCAACCGCAGCCCGCGCAGATTGACCAGCCGGCGTGAGAGCAGCAGCAGAATCAGCGCATGACCGATCCACTGTGCCGAATTTCCCAGGATCAGCGCACTCAACCCCAGGCCGGCGCCGAGCAGCGCAAGCGCGGTCACGGCATAGATGCCTACCGCCGCGCCCTGCACCAGGTTCGGGGTCAGCGTACGCTTGTGAGCGTAGAATGCGAACAGCAGCATCTGATCGAGCGCGGCCGCCGGCAAGCCGGGCAGGTAAAACAGCAGTGCCCGGGCCGTCGCGGCAGTGTCGCTCGTATCGAACTGGCCGCGCTGGAAGATCGCCGCCGTGATCGGGCTTGCCAGCGCGGCAAGGCCCGCCGCCGCCGGCAGCACCAGCAGCAGCACCACCTTCATCCCCATGGCTAACGTCGCGCGAAACGCGTCGTCGTCGCCGGCGCTGGCCTGCCGCGAGAGCGTGGGCAGCACCGCGAAGGAGACCGCAGCGGCGACCAGGCCAAGTGGAAATTGGATCAGGGTGGTTGCAAAGCGCTGGATCGAGATGGCTGCCTCGCCGAGGCCCGAGGCCAGGTTACGATCGAGCACAGTGCCGGCGATTGAGAAACTGATCCCCACAGCCACCGGCGCATACAGTGTCAGGATGCGTCGGACACCTGGATGCCGCAGATCCAGCACCGGCCGGTAAACCATGCCGCGCAGGCCCGGAAGCTGCAAGATCACCTGGAGCAGCGCGCCAACCAGTACACCTGCCACCAGGCTGAGCGGGCCAAGCAGCGGCGTGAGCAGCGCCGCGCCGAGGATGATTCCCAGGTTGTATGCGCTGGCAGTGAAGGCCGGTAGCAAAAAGCGCTGGCGGGCATACAGTAGCGCAGTGATCAGGCCAGATAGGCCCATGAAGATCGCCGCCGGAAGCAGCAGCCGAACCATCTGAGTGGCTTGGTCGCGAATGTTCTCGTGAAAGCCGCCGGCCAACACCCCGATCACCAGCGGCGCCAGCCAGACCAACAGCGCCACCACGGCGGTCATCACGAGCAGCGCCAGATTGATCACCGTCGAAGCAACATGCCAGAATTCGCGCTCATCGCCCTCGGCGTACCCGCTGAACACGGGCACCAGGGCCGCGCTTATCGCGCCATTGATCAGCAGATCGTAGAGTGTGGTCGGGATGGTGGATGCGGCAGTGAACGCATCCACCGCCGCGCCTGCGCCGAACAGGCCGGCAATCACCGACTCACGCGCCAGCCCGAGTACGCGGCTGGCGATATTGCCGATCGCTATCAGCGCGGCGGCGAGCGCGATCCGGCGCGCGAGTGTTGAGGCGGACGGCCCGGACGAGGCGGCGGCGGTTGGTTTCACAGTTGTCCGCATTTAGCGCGATGGCGTTTCGCCGCCCGCCGATGCGACCGCCGGGTCGAGCATCTGGTTGACGAGCCGCTTGAGGCCCTTCTTGTCGCTCAGCACCAGCACGTACGCTGGCGCGCGGCGCTCGACCACCATCGAGGGATCGATCGCGTAGCGCTGGATGCTCTCCGCATTCATTTTCGAGCCCATGTTTGCCAGGCTCAGCATATCGCCCTTGGAAAGATCGGTGCGGATGTAGTCGCTCATGGCGTCGGTATACTCGTCGATGTTGGTCAGCTGGCTGAGCAGTCCCTGTTCGCGCACGCGCTCGAAGATCGCCATCAGCACTTGCTGCTGGCGTTGGTTCCG
>DATFXE010000195.1:0-3924 GCA_035258585.1 Roseiflexaceae bacterium
CCTTATTCGAGCGCAATGGCGTGAAGTACACGCTGAACTGGCTGCCGATCGGCGGTTTCGTGCGCTTTGGCGGCGAGGGTGAGACATTATACGGCGTTGGCAGCCTGGCATCGGCTTCGCCCTGGAAGAAGATTTTGGTGCTTTTGGCTGGCCCGCTCATGAACCTGCTGCTGGCGTTCGTGATCTTTGGCGCACTTTTCGCCGTCAATGGCGTGCCCACAGTCGTCGACGGCGCCGAGGTGGTCAAGGTCTTCGATAATACGCCGGCTGCTAGGGCCGGATTTCAGGCTGGCGACATCATGCTTTCGGTTGAGGATCAGCCGATCCGTCACAATCTCGACCTGATCCGCAATGCGGCCCATAACAACAGCGGCACCCCGATCCCGTTCGTCGTCCAGCGCGGCGATCAGCAGATCCGCTTGTCGATCACCCCCGGGCCATGGACGGCGCCGGATGGACAGCGGAATGAGCTAGGGTTTGGTTTTCAGTACGGCGCCAATGTTCAACACATGCCGGCCAGCCTGCCAACCGCGTTCATGACTGGCTTCAACTACACCTGGGAGATTCTCGGTCGCTTCATCTCCGGCCTGGGGCAGATGATCGGCGGGCTGGTGGGAGCGAACGCGCCACCCCCTGGCGGCGTGGCGGGCGTAGTGGGAATCGCGCGCGGCACTGGGGAGGTGATCCAACGCGATGGCTGGACCGGCTTCTGGCAGTGGACGGCGTTGATTAGCCTGAACCTGTTCCTGATCAACCTGTTGCCGATCCCGGCCCTGGACGGCAGTCATATCATGTTCTCGCTGATTGAGCTGGCGCGGCGCGGTAAGAAGATTCCCCCCGAGAAAGAGGCGATGGTTCACGCGGTCGGCTTTATGATGCTGATGGGCCTGATGGTGATTATCACGATCTCCGATGTGGCCAATTGGATCGGTGGTGCGCCAGTTCTTGGCGGGCAGTAAGCAGTTTGAGCGTTGAGTTTTGAGTTCTGAGTTGGCTGTTCTTTCAACTCAGAACTTAGAACTCAGATCTGAGCGGAGCGTGAAGTGGCGAGGCAGCGGCTGCCAATCATCCGCGCCAGCGAAATGGGTGAGTACGTTTACTGCGCACGGGCCTGGTGGCTGCGGCGCGTCGCTGGCCTGGAGCCGGCCGGGCGTGAGCGGCGCGAGCATGGCCTGGCGCTGCACCGCCGCCACGGGCGAGCGGTGGCCGGCAGCCAGGCGCTGCTGCTGATCGGTGGGCTGCTGGCGGCCATAGCGCTAGGGCTGATTCTCATGGGGCGCTGATGGGTATTGCGCTTGGGCTGGCGCTACTGCTGCTTGCGCTGCTCGTGGTTGTCTGGGGGCTGCGCCTGCGCCGCAGCACTGGCCTGCCCTGGGCGCCAGTGCTGTATCGAGATACAGGCGGCAGTGTGCCCGAGAAGCCGCTGATCGCGCGCAAGCTGGGTCTGGTGGGCAAGCCCGATTATCTGCTCGAGCTACGTGGACGGATCATTCCGGTCGAGGTCAAGCCGGGCAGGCGCGCCGCGCGACCGTATGAATCCGATCTCATGCAGCTAGCTGCCTACTGTGTGCTGGTCGAGGAGACCAGCGGGGTCGCCCCGCCGTACGGCCTATTGCGCTATGCCGAACAGACTTTTCGGCTCGACTACACCGACCCAGTTCGCGACGAAGTGCTGGCGCTGCTCGACGAGATGCGCGGCGAGTTGGAGGAGCCTGACTGCGATCGCAGCCACGACGACCAACCGCGCTGCCTGAGTTGCGGGTTCTACGAGCAGTGCGAGCAGGCGCTAGACCCAGCAGTTCTATAATGTGGTATAGTAGAGAGTGAACAAAGCAAGCTCGTCAGAACAGGCCCAGCCCGCGCACTTGGGCGCCCGGCTGACCACACGCGCCGCGATTGTGGCGCAGATCGAGGCGCGCCTCGCCGGCCAACTCAGCGATACGGCGCTGGCGGCCTGGGCTTTCGATCGCTTTTATGCCGAGGAGCTGGGCAGCGAGGCATACGAGGCGGGCTCCGAGGAGGCGGTCGCCGATGCACTCGACGCATTGATGTTCGGCGATGATCCGGGCTTCCGGCTGGATGAGGAGGAACTGCGCGCTCTGGCGGCGCAGCTTGGGACACTATGAAGATTAGTCAACACCCGCGCATGCGCGGCATCGTGATCGGCGACGAGGTTTATTCGTCTAAGCATCAGCTGTTTGCTCGCGTTGAAGAAGTGTTTCCGGCCGCTGTATGCGTCAAGGTCGGGGTTCTGGCGCTGAATCGTCATCTGGAGCTGTTTATTACCCCGCAGCTCTGGCGCGCCGACGATATCGAGAATCTGAGCGTGTGCCGCTACTGCGGCGGTCGCACCGGCCTTAGCTCCGAGACGCACACGGGCATCCCAGTTCGGGTGTGCGAGCGATGCTGTATGGTTCCCCCCGAGAGCGGCGTCCGCGAAGTTGGATCGTGGCGCTAGCGCCCCTAGAACGCTCGCCAAGAATTCCAAACGCCGAGATGCAGAGCCTGTGCTGAGCCTGTCGAAGTGAGCGCAAACAGCGCTGGGATGCGACAGTCATTCGCTCCTTTGCGACCTTATGCCCCAAGTCTCAACCCTAACGCCTGCGCTGAAAGTGCACTAATGGGGCCCATGTAACCTTTCCCCGCGTATCACAAGGGGTGCTGGTACCCAGGGCAACCCTAATCGCGGGATGCTTGTCTCGCGCACGCCGGCTTCTCTGAGCGCGTCGACGCTGAAGAGGCGCTCGATCGTCTTGTCGTCATGGATCAGGCTGATCGCGCCATACCAGCTCAGACCGTCGCGGCGCTCGAAGTGCCAGTACTCCAGCGCCAGCAACTCGCTACGCCAGTCGAAGTTCTCGCGCTCTTGGACGGCGATTCGCCGCCAGCCATACTCGGCCGCCAGCGCAGTGAAATCCACGAAGTAGCCGCTGGGCGGCGGCGAGAGCGTGCGCGTGCTCGGGCTAAAGACCGGCAGCGTGATCGGCTGGCCCTGGCTGCCGTCCTGCCGCGCTGCCCGCAGATATAGGCGCCAGAACAGCCGCCCGCCCTGCCGCTCGGGTGAAATGTACAGCACCTGTTGCCCGCCGTCGCGGTAGTCGAACAGCGTGTCAAAAGCGCGCCCCGATTTTAGCGAACATTTGTTCGATAGATCGATCTCGCGCGCCGAAGGCGGTCGGCTGCACGCGGTGTTAGACCGCGCCCGATGATTGCACAGCCCTACTTGGCCTTGCAGGGCTGTGCTTGTGGCATACCCCTCGTTGACAAACCGACGCGCTCCATTTGTTATTCCCGCTGAATGCCTACCTCTCGCCCTCCCCTGATGGAAGAGTCACCCCGACCTGTTGCATCAGAGCTGCCGTGCCGTTGGGGGGCCAATCTTCCACAATTTTACCGTTAGCGAGGCGGAATTCAGATAGGTCCGATGCCGTTGCGTCTTTGCCAGCGTTTGTAAAGTGGAAGGTGACCCGCGCCACAACGTAATCCCCTTCAGCGATCAGATGCTCGATGCTATTGTGCATCTTGAGATCAGGGTAAGCCGAGCGCAGCATGGGAAAGAACTGTTTGAAGCCCTCGCGTCCCCCAGGCATCATATGGTTGACATAGTCGGGAGCGAATAGCTCGTCAACGAGGGCATTGTCCATGGTGTTCAAGGTCCCCTCGATGAAACGGCGGACAACAGCTTTGTTTTGTTCGGTTGACATTGGACATTCTCCTTGTCCCCTTTGGGGACTGTGTGAATTGGGTGCGATTCCTAACGAGTCGCAGCACGGTTGCAGAAACGATGTGCGAGCAGTTCAGGTCTTTCAGTTCATAGGCGCTCCTCCTTTCTGTACGACAGGAACACGATGAGTATCACAGCCACGCATTGATTGATACGATGGTGAAGAGCGGGCTAACGACTCGCGCATCAGCCGCTGCCCC